>NZ_FOKY01000014.1 GCF_900112165.1 Brevinema andersonii | reverse complement strand
TTATGGACTTTCTTAGAATTGCTTAAATAAATAGAAATATTGCTTATAGAAGTTTGATATGTATCGATAATTTCACAACATATTTTATGATAGAACGAATCTAGGAAAGAGTTAACTAGTAGTTCTATTTGCAGTCTGTAGAGTTATTCAAACTGAGTAGTAAACAACAATGGATATATGTTGGAACAAATATTACTGATAAAAACGGACGAATTACAAACTTTTTAGATTCTTCTAATAAGAATCAAGGTACATATAAATTAGTGTTTCAAACAGGGAAATATTTTACTGCATGCAAACAGAATACTGTTTTTCCTTATGTTGAAATGGTTTTTACTACTCCAGATACTCAGCATTACCATATTCCTATTACTATTGCAGGGAATAGATATTCAACATATCGTAGTAGTTAGATAAGATATATTAAAGTACTATTAATAATTATTGAGAATGTTTTTAATACTATAAAATATTTCTATGCTTGTAAGCAGAAATCTCTTCCTTAAAATATGTTTAGGGAGGGATAGTTTTCTTAAATAATAAAAAGGTTATTATTCCCATTCAATTGTTGCAGGTGGTTTGGAAGAAATATCATAAACAACCCGAACTACACTCTGCAATTCATTGGTAATCCGGGAGGAAATTTCTTTTAAATCTTTCCAAGGAAACTCGAAAATATCTGCACTGATGCCATCAGTGGCAGAGACTGCTCTTAATGCAATAGTCCACCCGTATTTACGAATGTCTCCTGCTACACCTATGCTTTTTACAGGAAGAAGTACAGCAAAAGCCTGCCAAATTTGCTCATAAAGGTTACGTTTGTGAAGTTCTTCAAGATAAATAGAATCAGCTTCTTGAAGTATGCAGATTGCTTCATGAGATACTTCTCCAATAATACGTATACTAAGTCCGGGCCCAGGAAAAGGATGACGATTAATGAGCGATATCGGCAATCCCAAATATAACCCAAGGGCACGAACTTCATCTTTGTAACATTCGTTTAAAGGTTCAAGCAGTAGTCCTGCTTTACGTTTCTCATTAATAAAAGGTACATTTACATTATGATGGCTTTTAATGATGTGTGCTGTATTCCCTATGCCTTTACCTGATTCAATAAGGTCTGTATAAAGAGTACCTTGAGCAAGGAGATAATCAGAGGGAAGATCAAGCTTTTTAACTTCCTTCTCCATAACAGTAATAAACATGTTACCAATGGTACGTCTTTTTTCTTCAGGATCAGTAACACCTTTAAGAGCAGAGAGAAAATCATCTTTTGCGTCTATAATGTGAATATACTTAGCTTCAAGTTGAGATAGAATTCTTTCGATCTCTTGTGTTTCATTTTTCCTCATCAAACCAGTATCAATATACATGAGGTGAATGTTTTGAGGATTAAGATTTTTAAGTAATGTTGCAGCTGTAACAGAAGAATCCACCCCTCCAGAAATAAGAAGAAGAACAGTTTTGTCTTTTGCCTCGTTCTGTATACGCTGGGAAATTTGTTTAAATTTTTGTGCTATATTGCTTTTTGAAGGGGATATTTCAGCAATCTTTTGGGCGAAATTTTCAAGAATTTTTATTCCGTTTTTAGTATGTTCTAATTCAGGATGAAATTGTACTCCCCAAAAGTTTTTTTCAGGATAGCATGCTACAGCAGGATGGTGATTTGACTCTGCAAGTAATTGAAATCCCTCCGGCAAAGCAGTAATGCTGTCTCCATGACTCATCCAAACAACGAATTCGGTATCCATATTATAAAGGAGAGAATTATCTTTGATAACTTGAATAGGACAATTTCCGTATTCACGTATCTTAGAAGGCTGGATCTTTCCCTTTAAATAGTGTACTACACACTGAAATCCATAGCATATACCTAATTTAGGAATATCTAAATTAAGAATATTATGATCGAAACTTTGAGCATAATCTTCGTAGACGGAATCAGGAGAACCAGAAAAAATCAATGCTTTAGGAGAGAAAACCTTAATCTCTTCTACAGATATTTTTGAAGGAACAATTTGTGCAAGATAGCCAAGATCTTTGAATCGACGTGCTATAAGGTGGGTTGATTGGCTTCCAAAATCCAAAATGAGAATTTGTACCATGAGATCTCCTAGAAATTTATTTTCCATTAATTTAGTTTTAAAATGTTTCAAATTGAATCATAAAAGATAAATCCTTCTTTAACAGAAAGATTTTTGATACGAACTAAACTTTCAATTCTCATGCCTTGAGATTCTAAAATTTGACGACCTTGTTGAAAACTCTTCTCAATGACAATACCTGCACCTACACATTGTGCACCGGCTTGATGGATAATATCATTCATTGCTAAAAGAGAATGTCCCATAGCAAGAAAATCATCCACAATAAGAATTTTTTCATCCTTAGAAATATATTCTTCAGATACGAAAATCGTATAATTCTTTTTCTTTGTGAAAGAATTAACTTCTGATTGATAGCTAGCTTTCATAGTGGACGGTAAAGATTTTTTTGCAAAAAGAACGGGAACTCCTAAAGTAAATGCAACTCCTAATGCCGGAGCAATCCCAGAAGCTTCTATCGTTAGAATTTTATCGATTTTTTCAAAGTTGAAACGCTCTGCTAATTCCTTCCCTATTTCGAGGATAAGGTTAGGATCAATCATATGATTTAAAAAACTGTCAACTTTAACAACACCATCAGAAGGGATTGTCCCGTAAAGACTAATCATTTTTTTGAGAGATTCCATAATAAAAATTAGTATTAAATAGATTGACTTTCAGCTTCTATATTCTTTGGAAGAACATAGTTTAAAAAAACTGATAATAAAGTACTGACAGCAATTCCGGATCCACCATAAATCAATTTAATAGCTTCTGGAGCTTGAGTTAAAGCATTAGGTTGTGTACTAATTCCATGACCAATCCCTAAAGAAATAGCAATAATTATTGCTTCCCGAGCTCCTAATGTATTGACTGTCATCATTTTGATCCCTGATACACTAATCATTGCAAACATAATAATAAGACTAGCTCCAAGTACTGATGTAGGAATAACTTGAATTAAAGTTGCTAATTTGGGAGAAAAAGCTCCTAAACATAAAATCCCTGCTGATAAAAGAACAACAGAGCGGTCTACTACCCCTGTCATAGCAATAATGCCAGTATTCTGACTAAAAGAAGTTGTAGGCGTAACTCCGAATAAGGAAGAAGCTACACATCCCAAACCATCTGCAGTAATACCTCCAGAAAGCTCTCGAGAAGAAAGATCTCTTTTAAAACCTGCTTGAACAATACCGGTCATATCTCCCATCGTTTCTACTGCAGAAACAACATAAAGTACACACATACCTAATATTGCATCCCAATGGAAACTTTGAAGAGTAATTTTATAAGGAAAAAGTTTGGGAACAAAAAAAGCTTTGGCTTGAAAGACAGAACTATAATCTATGTAGCCTAAAAGAGTAGCTAATATCACACCTAACACTACACCAAAAAATAATGCTCCATTTTTCCAGAGGCCTTTAGCATATTGGTTCAGTAAAATGATAGCTATGATTACAGGAGTTCCTAATAGATAATGATGCCAGGAGCCAAAGTCTTGGGCACCAAAACCTCCTGCCAGTGATGAGATTCCTACTGGAATCAGGGATAAACCAATAGATAATAATATAATTCCAGTAATTAAAGGTGGAAAAAATTTCTTCAACTTGTGCATTGTTGTTCCTAAGCAGGCTTCAAATATTCCTCCTACTAATGCTGCAGCCAGAACGGCATCATAACCATATTTTGAACCAATCGCAATTGCCAAAGGTATAAAAGTAAAATTGGCTCCCATTACCACAGGCAAACGGGAGCCAAACATACATTGCATAGTTGTATTAATTGCGGCAACCAGCATTACTGCTTGAAGCAATTCAGAAAGATTGCTCAACTCTAGTGTACTACCTACTATAAGCATAGGTGTAATATTAGCAACAAACATAGCAAGCACATGCTGTAACGATAAAATAAATATTGAAAAATTGGACATAAAAGTCACTCCTTAAAAATTAATGGCAATCTTCAGAGGTCGATAGAGGAATGAACTTGTATAGAAATAGGCGAATACTTACAAGTTTTTCATAGCAAGGAATTTACGGATCCTCGTAGAAACTCTCGACCTTATTACGAGTATATATGAAAACACTTGACATAAGTATAACAAATAAAACTGAAAATGTCAATCTAACTTAGCTTTTTTAGATAAATTTTCTACTACTACTACTACTACTGCTCTCTCTCTCTCTCTCTCTCTCTCTCTCTCTTGTACTTATACCGGTAATTTTTTCATAGTTTTCCAGAGGTACCAAGCATAACTTAAGAAAATTAAGACTCCTCCTAACTTATATATAATAATAGAAAATATAGGATTACTTGCATCGGCCTGTAAAGGTTTATTTTGAAAAAGTAGCACAAATTTTTGTTTGAGTAATTTAGAAGTATATTCTTCTATTTCTGAAGCTGGCACTTGTTGTAAGCTCCCATTAATCCTTTTTGTTTTCTAACATATGTTTGACTCGGGAAATACCTGTATATTCCTGTAACCTCGCGTTCAAATTGAGCGATGCACAGAAATAAGTTCACTAGAGTCTTGTTTCTGTGCATCTACTTCGGAATCCCTCCTTCATAATCCCAAGCGTAGAAGTTTGTATATTTCCAGTGTACAAACACATTAGCTTGGATATGAATAGAAGTCAAGTAAAATAACAATTTAAAAGATTTTTTTATTCCGGATGAAATCTTGATTTTACTTGGATAATAGTATAAAATACAACTGTTCAAGAAGATAAAACAATTGGTCTTCTTGCAGGTATAGGAGGTATGCGTCGAGGTTTTGAACTCACAGGCAGATTTGAAAATCTTATTTCACCGAAATTGATCCATCTGCCTGTCTGACTTATGAGCTACGTATTGTTGACCAGGTTTCCGTGCCAAGTATTTAGTGTTGTTGCTTGAAAAAAAGAAGGATTTTTGGCACAAATATGTTGAGAAAACAAGAAGAAATCAAATAAAAGATTCTGGTATGATAAGATAGAAAAATATATCAAAATGATACCAATAATAAGTATTGAGGAGTAAAACATGAAAATAGGAGTTCATACAAATATTGCAGATACTGCGAGTATTAAAAATAGTGATTCTGAAATAGGATCATATTGTGATATTATGCATGGATCATTAATTTCACCTAAATTAATGATGGGTGATTTTTGTCTTATTGACCGTTACTGCGTTATTGCAGGTTCAAATTATACATTTACTATGGAAGATTTCTCTGGATTAGCTGCAGGAGTTCAAATTTGGTGCCAATCCAATGATTATGTAAATGCACTTATTTCTCACAATGCTGAAATTGTTGGTGATATTTATATGGAAAAATATACTGGAATAGGTGCCAATTCCGTAGTGATGCCAAATAATAGAATTTTAGAAGGAACTGTCATCGGCGCTAATTCTTTTGTACCAGAAAATTTTCGATTTGAACCGTGGTCTGTTTATGCGGGTAATCCTATTCGTAAAATAAAAAAT
Source organism: Brevinema andersonii (assembly GCF_900112165.1). Lineage (NCBI taxonomy): Bacteria > Pseudomonadati > Spirochaetota > Spirochaetia > Brevinematales > Brevinemataceae > Brevinema > Brevinema andersonii. The sequence goes on along the minus strand of NZ_FOKY01000014.1, from coordinate 22,333 downwards.
AGAAATAAAAATTCTGTCCTTGAACAAGCTGAAGGAATTAAAACAAAATAGGTTTAATTGCTTTTTGAAGATATGAATTAAAGATAACTGCTCTCTATTCATAAAAAACTCTGGCAGAATATTACTCTGCTAGAGCTTTCTTATTATAACTTAATAACTCTTCCCTTGTCAATACTTAAACTAAATTTTCCGTCTTTATTTCGATGTAGAAAGTATCTTTTTCTTTTCTGGATAAACCGATCTCCGCCAAGGACACGTCAAGACTGCGTTTATCGTCCGTTATTAAAACATCTTTATTCTCTCTTGTAGGCATAGTACTGAGTAACTGTTTTAAGAGCTTCTCTGTTCTCTTTTGCCTGAGCTTTCTTAGTATCACTTCCACTTAATCTCATGCAATTCCTTGTTCATTAATGCTTCCTACCTTGTTAATTCCTACTTAATCTCCGCATAAACATTAGTCCCTTCCTTCAACTCTTCCATATTTCTTATATTTTCTATTATTTTCATCTTATTTCTCCTTTAATTCGGAATACAGGAGTGGACGAACTTTTTACATGCTGTTGGTAATCTGCTCGAAACCTTTCTGCAATGCCACCAAGTTATGATACAATCGGGGTACCCCGACCAGTGATCATGGATTCTTCTAATAATATCTAGACTATGCGAATCAAGAAATTCAGTTTTTCCGATGCCGCTGTCGCCGTGAAGCACCGTAATCCAGGGAACACTGACTCCTGCGGCGTCGTTCAAAGCCCCGAATGATCTTCTTCGAGATAGAAGTCTCCACAAACTATGGAGCCTTGAAGCAGATGTGTTCTTTTTCTTCCGTGTGGTTCATCTCGTCTTTGATTTTCAAGAGCACTTCCTCATAAGAGTCGGCATATTTCTCTTCTAAAACGTTGTCCAACGTCGAACCCGAGATTCCACCGCTTGTGCTAATGAATTTTGACTTCCCCAGCTTTCTTCTAGGTAACGGTGCGCTGCATCGATTCTGTTTTTTATGCTTGTTTATAAGGCACCCTACCCCCATGAACACATGAGTACCCCGTATGCCTATGCTCGTCGTGAGCAGTGCACGGGGTACTCATTTTTTAATAGTCTAGGATATCAATAATTTCTTCGTTTTTTTGTATTTCCAAAACTTCATGTTTACTGTGATATTTTTAGTGGAATAATCAATATTTTTTACTGAAATTTATTATAGAATTTATTTCTTTATTTTATCAATAATTAAAATTTTAATTAGAAATTTTCACACATACTCTAATATTTTTATTGTTGCAGCTAGCAGGATCCCCTTTTAGTAAAAAATTGATATATTTCAAATTTTAGTTTATAATACGTAATATTTAACATTATTAAGGTTACATAATATATGTTTAATAAAATATTGCTCTTTTTGACACTGATAAGTATCAATTCATGCGGTGTTAAATTGGGTAGAAATGATAGAGAAAAAAGGAATTTGCCATCAGTTATCATGCAAGATTTTGTGTATGCATTTACGGAAGACTCCGGCTATCGCGAATGGGAAGTAAAATCAGCACAAGCAAAAATTTTTGAAGATAATAATACAGTTTATTTATACAATCTGACAATGACATTTTTTTCAGAAAGTAATCAAATACAATCTGTATTGATTGCAAACAAAGGAATCGTTAATCAAAATTCCCGCAATCTGCAGGCAGAAGGAGAAGTATATATATTGTCGTCCAACCAAAGCCAACTCATAACAGAAAAAGTGTATTGGGATCAAGGACGTAAATTATTTTTCTCTGAAACAAATAAATTAGTAACTTTTATACGGCCGACACAAAAAATTCTTGGCTATAATATGGTAACTGATTCAGAATTAAATAATATTGAATTAGATAATTCTATAGGGCAGGTTGAAGTAGGTGATCGTAATGAAAATAATACTTTATCCAATAATATCGAAATGGAAATGGAATTTTTTGAACAGGGATTTACAGATTAATGGTTTTTACTAACTGAAATATTAAAGAATAATGCAAAAATTATATAAGTTTTTTATTTACTTTTCTTACGTTGCGGTTTCTATATCTTTATTTGGCAATTCTAGTAGTGAAAAAATAACACTACCTGTTGCTATCTCTGCAGGTAAGAGCAATTTTAAAGCAAAATTAAATCAGTTATTTCTTGAGACTGCTTATGGAAAGCGTCCTACCCTAAGTCGAGGCCCTACTATATTTGTTTCTGATATAATGATTTATGATGAAAATAAAGGTATTGGTTATGCTTACGGTAATTTAAGATTTGCAGATATCAATGATAGAATTTTCATGTCAGCTCAAGAAGGTACTTATTATGCAAAAGAAGAAAAAATTATTTTAAGAAAAGTCCCCGAAATTTTAGTGGAGCAAAGTGAATTTATTTCTACCCGCATTAATGGAAAAATTATTACAGTATATCCTAACGAATATTATATTCACGTGCAAGGCAACATTGAAATTGACGATGGAGAAACATTGATTTCTGGCAAGCAAGCTCAAATTTGGACAAAAAAAGACCGAATGATCGTATCGGGAGATGTACAGGCAGAAACTTCTGAACAAATTTTGACTACAGATCGATTAAATGTCCAATTTAAAAACGGAAGTTTAGATTATTACACAGCTATTGGTAACGTAAAAGCTATAAGCAAAGTGGATCGGTTTACTTTATTAAGCCAGTTCCTTACTTATAGACATACAAACGGATTTTTTCGAGCTACGGATGAACCTTCAATATATTTTCATGAACAAGAAACAATTGCACATGCAAATGTGATTGAGTATTATCGAGAAACTCAAGAAGGTAGTCTCTTAGGTGATGTTATCACTTTGCAAGGAGATAAAAGCCAAAAAGCTTTTTCTCGATGGGCTTTGTATAGCGGTAAGGAAAATAAAATACGTATGTTGGGTAACCCGAGACTGGAACAAAATTCTTCTCAGTTATTTGGTACCGAAATTATTGTTAATATCGATTCAAACAATATGGAAATTTTAGGCGGTGGCCGCGGATTTCTTGATAGATTAACCCAATAAAGGATGAAAAATGGTAAATCAAGATCCTAATTTTTTTGTTAATCGTTTTGAAGAACTAGGCTTAAGTAGAAATGAAGCATTAGTTTATGTTGCTTTATTAAAAAATCATCCAGTAACAGGCTATAAACTCGCAAAAGATAGTGGAATATTGCGACCAGTAGTCTATGAAATGTTAGCAAGACTTGCAGAGAAAGGAGGCGTACGTATTGTGAAATCCAACCCGGAACAATATAGCCCTATATCTCCGGATAGTTTTTTGTCTAGCTTGGAAAGACGTTTTACTGATGCCAAATATTCCTTAATCGAGGATTTAAAACAATATCAAAATGAAGATGAAGAAGTAGAAAATGATGATTTTTGGAATATTATAGGTCGAGATACTATTTTATCAAATATTCAAGAAATGATTGAAAAGGCAAAAAAAAATATTTTTTTTTATGTTAATAATTGCCTATATACAAAGCCTTTGATAGATGTTTTATCAAAAAAAGTTGCGTCAGGGATTAAAGTCATAGGGTTTTCTTACCGTTCTATTATTGTTCCTGGAGCAGAAATATATTCTTTTATGATCAAAGATTCGATAGTTTATAATTTCATACCTGACGATAGAATATTATTTAGTATAGATCAAAAATATTCTATTATTGCAGATATGGATGAAGGAAAAGCATCACAAAGCATGCGTCCCGTACAAGTAGAAACAACTACTGATTTCATAAAAATGAAAATATCATTATATCGACTTATGCAGGTTATGGATTCAACAAAATTATCACTTTATCTTTTTGAGGAAGATAAAAAAATTTTAGATATTCTTAAGGCTCAAGATTAAAGCTAGTACCACAATGAAATCCTCCATCAACAAAAATAATCATTCCTGTTACCATAGTACTTAAATCAGAAGCTAAAAATACAGCAGTTCCTGCAACATCTTCAGGAGAAATATTTCTTTTAATCAGCTGGCTATCTAGTGCCCCTTTATACATATCCTTAAATCCTGTAATTCCTCTTGCTGCAAGCGTATTAATAGGACCGGGAGAAATAGAATTGACTCTGATATTTTTATGCCCTAATTCTAGGGCTAAATAACGTACAATAGCCTCAAGAGATGCTTTTGCAACACCCATTGCATTATAGTTTGGCATAGCACGTGTCGAACCAATGTAAGTAAGTGCAGAAATAGAACCTCCACCTCTTTTTTCCATTAAAGGGGCTCCATAACGTGCTAATGAAATTAAAGTATAAGCCGATATCTGCTGAGCTAATAAAAACCCTTCTTCCGACGATTCAGAGATTCCACCTTGAAGCTCTTCCTTTCGAGCAAATGCAATAGAATGAATAATTATATCAAGTCCATTATATTTTTTATTAATTTCTTCAAACATATTTTTTACTTGTGTTTGATCAGTAGCATCAACTTCAAAAATATGCTCAATTCCTAAATCTTGGGCAATAGATTGAACCCTTTCTTTAAGTTTTTCACCTTGATAGCTTAAAATGACAATAGCACCCTGCTCTCTATACTGTTTTGCAATAGCATAAGCAATAGATCTATCATTAGCAACCCCTGTTACTAAAGCAATTTTTCCTTTCAACAGCATAGGTACTCCTTATAAATTTTTGTCAATAAATGCCTTTATTTGGGCTAAAGGTAATGCACCAACATTAGTTTGTACGTTTTGACCTTGTTTGAATAAGCATAATGTGGGAATACTGGTCACACTGTATTGTGAAGGGGTTTTTGGGTTTTCATCAATATTGCATTTAACGACTTTCAATTTTCCTTCATATTCTTTAGCCACTTGATCGATAAAAGGAGCAACCATACGGCATGGTGCACACCAAGGAGCCCAAAAATCTACAAGTACGGGCAATTCTGATTCGATTACTTCTGCTTGAAATATGTTATCGTTAACATCTAATACTAAATTTGACATAATACTTCTCCTATTTTGTATGATTAAATAATAATATATTTTAACTCTAAAAATCAAATTTTTTACATAGTAAAATCACTACCTAAGTATGTACGGCGTGCTTCTTCATTTTCTATTAGATCTTGTGTTGATCCACTGACTAGGATCTTACCATCATAACAAATATAAGCTCGATCTACTATTTTTAAAGTTTCACGAACATTATGATCAGTAATGAGAATCCCTAATCCCCATTTACTTCTCAATTCAAGTACCAATCGCTGTATTTCAGCAATAGCAATAGGATCAATGCCAGTAAAAGGCTCGTCCATTAATAAAAATCTTGGTTTAATTGCTAAAATTCTTGCTACCTCACATCTCCTTTTTTCTCCTCCTGATAAGGTATATCCTAATTGCTTTCTCACACGATGTAATCCTAATTCTGTTAAAAGATTCTCTACTGTATCATTAATTTCTTTTTTTTCAAGTCCTCGAATTTCAAGAACAGCTCGAATATTATCTTCTACAGTCAGACGTCTAAAGATTGACAATTCTTGAGGAAGATACCCAATACCCTTGCGTGCACGTTGAAACATTCGAAAACGTGTAATATTTTCACCATCCAAAAGAACTTCCCCTTCATTGGGACGTAATAATCCGACTAACATACTAAATGTAGTAGTTTTACCAGCTCCGTTTGGGCCTAAAAGGCCAACAATTTCACCAGGCTGAACAAATAAAGAAATACCCTGAACAACTAATTTTTTTCCGTAAGATTTTCGAAGATTATTTGCTGTCAACCCGGATAAGTTATAAGAAGGAGCATTTTCTATCTGGATACTCATAAAATCAATTCGTAAACGTAATAAGTTGATCAATTATTTGTTTTAGGTCTATACGATCTACCACAATATCGACAAATCCATGTTCTTGCAGAAATTCAGCTCTTTGAAAGCCTTCAGGAAGTTTTTGTTTGATTGTTTGCGAAATGACACGTGGTCCAGCAAACCCTATTAATGCTTTTGACTCCGCTAAAATAAAATCACCAAGCATTGCAAAAGAAGCAGTTACCCCTCCTGTAGTTGGATTTGTGAGCACAGGAATGTATAAACCACCAGCTTCAGAAAATCTCCCTAATGCTGCTGCTGTTTTAGCCATTTGCATAAGCGAAAGAATACCTTCCTGCATACGAGCTCCCCCTGATGCACATACAATAATTAAAGGAGTTTGGTCTTTAGTGGCATCTTCAATTGTTCGTGTAATTTTTTCACCGACTACTGATCCCATACTACCACCCATAAAGCCAAAATCCATCACAGCTATATGGACAGGAAGATTATTTATCTTACCCCTCCCTGTAATAATTGCATCTTTAAGTTCATTTTTCTGTCGGGATTCTTTTAGTTTATTTGTATAATATGTTGTACCATCAAAAAAATTCAACATATCAACAGATAATAAATCTGCATTTGTTTCAACAAAACTGTTTGCATCCAGAAGTAGTTGAATACGTTCGTATGCGGTGATTCGTTGATGATAATGGCATTTTTCACATACATAAGCATTTTGTTCAAAATCCTCTATAGATACAACATGATTACATTCAGTACATTTATACCATAAGTTGTCATTTTTATTTTTTTTCCCTATTTTATTTAACCAATTCATTTACTTGTCCTTTTCTACAATCGTCTCGAAATATTGAACATTTGTTTTATATTGCGAAAAATCCTTTGTTACTGCTTGGATTGCTTTTTGTAATTGATTATCAGATATCAAATCATATACATCAGTAGAGTTAATTCTTTGGTGCTGGCGAATCAAAGAATTCATTGAATTAAATTTAATAATAAATCCTTCATTTGTTAAAAGATAATAGAAATTAGTGAGATCGACCGGATTAGGTGTATTATTAGTTTTCAAGAATTCTGGTATTAAATTGGTTAATTGAAGCTGTATAATAGCTGTTTTTTCTCTCTCATCTAATGTATCAAACCACATATCCACTTCAATATCTGGTTCCAATCCAATACCTTCAATTGTTTTCCCAGCTGGTGTATAATATTTTGCTACAGTATATTTCAATATAGAATGGTCTGGTAATTCACGAGTTTTTTGTACAGAGCCTTTGCCGAAACTTTTTTTTCCAATAATAATTCCTCGCTTAGTATCTTGCAGGGCTCCTGCTAAAATTTCTGATGCTGATGCACTGCCTTGATTAATCAAAATACCAATAGGAAGATCTTCTTTTAAAAGAGTATTCTTTGGAGTGGCCCGATATTCGAAATTTTCATTTTGGGTACGTCCTTTCGTATATACTATAAGTCCTCTTTGAAGTACTAGATCTGTAATATAAGCAACACTAGTTAGAAGTCCTCCGGGATTATTCCTTACATCAAGAATTAAGGCTGTAGGGTTTTGTTTTATCAGATCTTTTAAGGCTTTTTCGAATTCCTTAGCTGTAGGTTCACTGAATTCTATGAGTTTTATATAACCAATTTTATCTACACCATTGGTAATAACCGTATATTCAACAGTATTAATTTCAATTTTAGCACGCTTTAATGTAACAGTAAAACTTTGAAGAACTCCAGGCCTTAAAAGTGTAAGCGAAACAGGAGTTCCCAACTTCCCACGAATAAGATTTACTGCTTCTAATGAAGTCATATCTTTTGTACTGGTACCATCTATCTCAATAATTTGGTCTCCAGGTTGTATACTGGCTTCTGCAGCAGGTGTACCTGCGATTGGAGCGACTACAGTTAATCCATTACGACTATCTAACCGAATCCCTACTCCATAAAAGGATGCTTGGATATTAACAGTGAACTCTTTTGCTATTTCAGGTGAAAGAAAATCTGTATAAGGATCACCTGTAGATTGCAGCATACCTTTGATAGCACCGCTTAATAATGTTTGTGCATCAGTTTTTTGAGGATCAACAAATTCATTCTGTAAGATTTTGTATGTTTCGCGAAACATATTGTAATAACGAAAATATCCTTCATCACGTGTCGATTCATTACCGAATAAACTACCATTAGCAGTATCTTTGTTAAAATTTCCTAAAATAATCCCGAAACAAAATGCTATAACAAGCGAACAGACAAATATAATTTTATATTTAAATGAAAAGTATTTATTCATGATCGATCTCCGTATAAGATATATTTTAAACCACTTTTTTATGAATGTCAATGATAAAGTTTCATTATTTTTACATCAAAAAATTTATTAAGCCAATCTTTAAAAACTTTATAATATAAATATTAAAAAAGAAATTATTGTTCAAAAAGTTTTTGTATTTTTTTGTATTTGTGCTATACTTTTTGTGTATTAATCAGTAGGAGGAAATGGTGTTTAAAGAGTTTCAGAAAATTGGAAAATCATTTATGTTACCTATAGCAGTCCTGCCAGCTGCAGGGTTATTATTAGGAATTGGCGGAGCATTGTCCAATACAAATATTATTGGACAATGCTCGTTTTCAAACCAGTTTTGGCTACAAGGCATTTTCAAAGTAATGGCTGCATCCAGGGAAACTATTTTTGCTAATTTAGCTATTCTATTATGCATAGGAATCGTCATTGGCCTTGCCCAAAAAGACAAAGGGACAGTTGCTTTATCTGCTGCTGCAGCCTTTTTGGTAATGAACACTTCTATTAAAGGAATGATTGCTGCCTTTAACCCTGACGGCAACCCTATCGATACCGGAGTGACCGGAGCTATTGTTATGGGGTTATTGGTTTCACACCTTCACAATAGATTTCATCAGATCCAACTTCCTAGCATTTTAGGATTTTTTAGTAGATTGCGTTTTGTGCTTATTGTTTCTTCTTTTGCAGCAATGGTCGTAGGATTTTTGTTTTTTTTGATCTGGCCTATTTTCCAAAGTGGGTTGATCAATACAGGTCGGTATATTGCTAAGCTTGGACCTTTTGGACCATTTTTATATGGTTTTTTATTAAGATTAACGGGAGCTGTTGGACTTCATCATATGATTTATCCTTTGTTTTGGCTGACAGAATTAGGTGGAGTAGAACAAGTTGCAGGAACAACTGTCATCGGGGCACAAAATATCTTTTTTTCTCAATTAGCAGACCCTAATCACTCCGGAATTTTTACTGAAGGTAAACGATTTTTTGTAGGACGTTTTGGCACTATGATATTTGGGTTGCCAACAGTAGCAGACAATAAAAAAGCTCAAACTGCAGGATTATTTTTGAGTGCAGCTGCAACTTCATTTATTACCGGCATCATAGAACCAATAGAATTTATGTTTTTATTTGTTACTCCCTTGCTATATATTTTGCATGCTTTTTTTGATGGGTTTTCTTTCTTTGTTGCGGATATTCTTAATATTTCTATTGGAAATACATTTTCGGGTGGTCTTATAGATTTTCTGCTTCCCGGTGTTCTTCAAGGTAATACAACAACTAATTGGATACTGGTTCCGATTGTTGGTGTTTTTTGGTTTATGCTTTATTTCTTTAGTTTTAAATATCTGATTAAAGTTTTTAATATTATGACTCCTGGACGCGAGCTTGATTCGGAAGAAATAAGAGTCATCACTAAAGATTCACTTCAGCAAACTGCAACTGATGTACTTGCTGCGCTTGGAGGAAAAGAAAATATCGATGATGTAGATGCTTGTATTACACGCTTGAGAGTAAATGTTAAGAATATATCAAAAGTAAACCAAGAAAAAAAATCACTTGGAGCTACCGCGGTTTTAGAAGTCCATAACAGTATACAAGCTATTTTTGGAGCTATGGCTGATCCTCTAAAACAAAGAATCAATAATATACTCGAAAATTCAGGGGAAGCTTTATGAATGTTTTAGATTCCCTAAAAGGAGGATTAGTGGTTTCTTGTCAAGCATTACCACATGAGCCATTGCATAGTTCTTTTATTATGTCAAAAATGGCGTTGGCTGCGGTTTTGGGAGGAGCAAAAGGTATCCGAGCTAATACAGTAGAAGATATTGAAGCGATACGCAAAGAAGTAAATGTACCGATTATTGGAATTATTAAACAAGAATATGATAACAATCCTATTTTTATTACTCCAACACTTAAAGAAGTAACTGCATTAGTTAATATTAATGTAGATATTCTTGCTGTTGATACAACCCGCCGTATCCGTCCCGACGGATTAACTACTCAAGAATTTTTACAAGTTATAAAGGAAACATTTCCGAATGTTCTAATTATGGGAGATTGTGCTGATGAAGAAGATGTACTTTTAGCAATGGAATATTGTGATTGTATTGGTACAACGCTTTATGGTTATACCGATTACACAAAAAACTGTAATATTGCTGATAATGATTTTGATTATTTTAAACAGGTGGTAAAGTTAAGTTCCAAACCAGTGATTGCTGAAGGCAATATTGATACTCCAGAAAAAGCACGGAAATGCTTAGAATTTGGAGCTTGGTGTGTCGTTGTGGGAGGAGCTATTACTAGGCCTCTAGAAATAACAGAAAAATTTATTGCTGCAATATCTTCCTGATTTGCAAAATTAAGAATATTTAATTTTATAATTAAAGAAATTTCTCTAATAATTTAGAGCAGTTTCTTTCATTTGTAATTAGTTTGATTGGGTCTTCGGATAGAAAGCACCATGCTATTCTCCAGTTGTAGGAGAAATATTTAACGATGCAGGACTATTTACTTGTGAAATTATATTTCTCCTTACCACTTGTAGTGGTATCTTTATAATGTAGCACAACCTTTGATCTCATATACTGCTTTAGTCGCATTTAGAGTATTATGAAATGCCAGATTTCCACCATAGGTTGCACTATTAGGTTCTTTGAAAGTAACGTTACCAATATTTTGGTCAATAGTTACTTTAAAATTCTCACCAAGCGAAGCAGAACTATACAAATCATGCTTAGAAAGATGTGAAATAAAAGTTTTAGCTTCTTCGCTCAAGAATGTATAAACATTTTTTTACTGTTGATATTGTATCTGAGGAGCTTTTAAGACCTGGTTTGAGCATCATAAGGATATAAGATCACCAAATTATCTTTTTTTTCATGATTAATGAAAATTGAGTAGGTCCGTTAAATTCAATTAAATTTTTTGATTCATCATATGTGCTATTAATGGAGTTAAAGAATCAATTCTAGATACTTCAAATAATTCTTTCCGGAGAAGAAATTATTTGTATATCAATATATTTTTTATGAGCTTCCCAACCAACCGAATTTTTTGTTTGATATTTTTGAATAATATAAAAAAATCCTCACAAATATTGTATTTACCAACAGGAAGTATTTAATTGTTGTATTCCTATTTATTGAAATTTTGAAACAGTATATTCTATTTTTTCACTTAACTTCTGAATTTTATCAAGATCCGAAATATTAACAGACATTAAAGGAGCTCGTACTGTTCCTATATTTATTCCTTTCAATTTAAGAATTGCTTTAATAACCGAATACATATGCCCTGAAAATCCACATAATTCAAAAATAATTTCATTAATAGCCATTTGAAGTTTTTGGGCTTCTACCAAGTTGCCAGAAATAAATAATTCTTCTAATTTAAGGTATAATTCCGGCATAACTCCATATGTCCCGCCTATTCCACCATCAGCACCCATGATGCGGCCTCCCAGATACTGTTCATCTGGGCCATTAAATACAATAACTTCTTTTGTAGCATACATTTTTTGAGTTATGATATCTAAAACATCTATAGAAGAATTTTTTACTCCTACTATTTGAGGATAATTTAACAAGTTCTGATATACCTGTTTTGAAAGACTATAATTAGTGAATTGTGGGATATTATAAATAAAAAAATCAAGGTCAGTGGCTGCAGCAATAGAGCCCCAATATTCCTCTACTGATTGATCAGACAGTGGAAAATATATAGGAGGAATCGATGACAAAGCATCTACCCCACATTCTTTAGCATACTCTGCTAATATAATACTATCTCTTGTACTAGGCATCCCTACATGAGCAATTATGATAAGTCTATTTTTAGCTACTTTCATTACTTCTTTAAGGACAATTTTTCTTTCATCGAATGTTTGATAAATACATTCTCCCGAGCTACCTCCTACATAGAGTCCTTTAATTCCTTTAGAAATATAAAATTCTACTAAGTTATGGATTCTTTCTGGTGAAATATTACCTTGATCATCATAACACGCATAAAATGCTGGAAATATTCCTTTATATTTATTTAACATGTAATTTTCTCCTATTAGTTAATATCTGAAATATCTTTTAAGCCTTCAATGGTCAGAGGTATAATTTGTTCTTCACTAATTTTTGAGGGAATAAAGCTTGCTATAAAACCTGCTAATAAACCCCCTCCTATAATAATAATATGCAAAGAAAATTCATAGAGTTTGGGAGCTACATAAGAAGCATTAAATGTATTAATTATATTTAATGGATTTGTCAATATCAAAGATAGCATTACGGATGTAAAAAAACCAATCCAAGCTGCAGGTGATCCAGCTCGTTTAAAAAATATTCCTATTAAAAACACTGTTGCTATTGGTCCTCCTAACATAGCGGTAATTGTTTGTATATAAAGAAACATATTATTCTGTCTAGCATTAAGAAATACTAGCGCAAAATATGTACCAATAATTCCAATGATCCAACTGGAATATTTTCCTAATTTTAATTTTTGATAGTCACTAAGTTTTTTATTAGGTACAATTAAATCAGATACAATGCAAGTAGCTACAGAATTTAATGATGAAGAAATTGTTGATTGTGCAGCAGCTAAGATAGCTGCAATGACAAGTCCTGAAAAAACACGGGGCATTGCAGTGATGACCATAAATGGTAAAATCGCATCAGGACGGCTTAATTCAGGCACCGGTCCATTAAATTTGTAATAAAGATAAATTGATGATCCCATACCGATAAAAATAATAACACTCATTAAAAGAAGAGGTATATTCATTAAAAGAGATTTTTGAGCTTCTTTAAGATTTTTTACAGTAGTATAACGCTGCACAATATCTTGACTTCCTATATAATTATAAATAGCACTAAAATAGGAACCAATCAAAACAACCCAAATTGTCGAAGTAGATAAATTCCATTGCATTGTTTCAGGAGGAAACATCTTCTTATCTTCATTTAAGATATAAAATGCATCCCATATATTTCCTGGAACAGCACTAAATCCAAACCAAATCACAGCAACCGCTCCACATAATAATACTATTGTTTGAATAAAATCACTCCAAACTACTCCTTCAATACCTCCTACAGATGTGTAAGCAACACAAAAAAGTCCCGCTATAAGAGCTAGCCATGTAGGATTAATATTAGGTAAGGCAGTCATTAATGCAAGTGTAGGCAAATAGATAACAACAGCAATACGGATAATATGAAAAAGAATAAAAGTCACAGCGCTAATGGTCCTTAATCCTCTATCAAAACGAATTTCAAGATACTCATAAGTAGTAGTAATATTTAGACGTCTAATAAAAGGTACAAAAATATAAGCTACTGTAACTACAAGCACTGTAATACCTAAAGGAGCGATTCCATTTGTCCAATTAGTGCGGTACACAACAGCTGGAATAGCAATATAAGATAATGAAGAAAGCATTGTTGCATATATACTGCAAGCTGCTACAAAGGTGGGCACACGTCCTCCTGCAGTAAAATAATCACGAGAGCTTTTTTGACGTTTTGAAAAAAAAGCACCTATCGTTATTATGCCAATAAAATATAAAGCAATAACGATCCAATTGACAACATGCCATTGCATAATATACCTCCTATCAGAGAATTTTTCTAACAGATCTTTTTGAAGTCTTCACGATAATAAGATCCTGTACTTTGTTTTTGTTTAATCATATCTTCAATGATTAACTTGAATGGATCAAGTGCTGCTAATATACCATAACCTACTGGATTTTCATATTCTTGATATGATGTGCTGGTTACTTGAATACCTAAAGTACTCTTTAAGAGGGAAACAACTTGTACCACTTCCTATGTGTGATACAGTAATTTACAATAACAGAATAATTTTTTGAGTAAATAATTGAGCTGCTAGAAGACCTGCAATTCCTGCCCCTATTACTAAAATATTATCATTCATGCGTTTCATAATTACCTTAAATTCATTGTTTAACAGTATCATTATATACTTAATTTCTAAATTTTACAATAGATAAAGAGAAAATAATTTATTTTTTATTAAGAATTGACAGTACTCCTCTATTAGATTACAATTTAATAGAGGAGTACTGTATGTATATTAGATTTTGGGAAAAATTTCCTAATTTAATTGTTGGAACTACCACTAAAAATTCTGGGAACTTTGCTTTAAATAATTCTCAAATTCAACATGAAAATATTTATCTTAAACGTAACCAATTTTCATTAGAACTGGGTTTTGATCATTTGTTGCTTCTTTCACAGACTCATTCAGATATAGTAATTAATGCAGACATATCTAAACTCCCTCGAGAAGGTGATGCTTTTTTTACATCATGTTCTCAAAAATTACTAGGAATACTTACTGCAGATTGTATGCCTATTTTTATTTATCATCCTAAAGCAAAAATAATAGGTCTCGTACATAGTGGACGTCAGGGGTTACATAACAAAATTACTAATAAAACTTTATTATGCATAAAAAATCAGTATGATATTCAGCTTAAAGATATTTATATTCTGATAGGTCCTCACATTTGTCCAGCATGCTATTCATTGGATTCAGATATTTTATCTTCATTTGGTTTATCTCAACATGAAAAAACACTGGATATGCCATCCATTTTGATCAAAAATTTAATTCAATTAGGGATACCTTGTGATCAAATAGAATTAAGTAATTATTGCACTTATTGCTCTGTTGTGAACAATGAACCTTTATTTTACTCACATCGTAATGGTCATTCTGAAAGAATTTTATCATTTATCGGTATGATTTAACAAATTAAGAAATAATGAAATACCTCCATAGCAAAACTTCATGCCAGCTTTTTGTACTATTTTTTGACTCAAATAATCATGCGATGGTATCCATATTTCTGCCATTAATAAATTAGGAAGCTCTAAAAAAGTATCTTTTAGAAACTCTGATAAAAATTCTCCTCGTGATGGCGATTCAAGTAGATCTGTAATATGATAAATATATCCTTTCAATTGATAACCTTGTTCCAAAAAAATATCTCTTTGTAGAATAATGCCCAATGATTTATTGTTTATCTGCTTTTGAACTGTAATTAATTTCTTCGTACTTAATTGTTCTTCAAAACGTTCTAAAATATAGTAATAGATTTGTTGTTTACTTGATTGAGGGTCATAATACCATGGAATTGGTCTACGACGTAAAAATATTTCTGGATTTTCAGACCAATCATCACAATTTTTCCAATCTTTAAAAATATTGGAAGATTGATATTTCAATTCTTTCTTATAAATTCTATATATATGCCATAACATACTCAGTTTAAAGCCTACTTTTTGATACAAAGATAATGCTTGGAAGTTACCATAATCTGTTCCTATTCTAATATAATAAATTCCTTGATCTTTTAGATATTTAAGACAAGATTTTAGTAATAATTTCCCTATTCCTTGACAACGATATTTCTGATTAACAGATAGAAACAAAATGGATGCAAATAGATCTTTATTTTGAAAATTTGATTCTAAAAATTGAACCATATTTTTTTCAAAAACAAAAGAAATAAATCCTATTACTTGTTTATCATCATTTTCTGCTATTAGAGTAATAATATCAGGATTTGAAAGGTTATGTGTGATAAGAAATGGAACTTTAACAGTAGATAACTGTCTAAATTCTGGATCAACTTGGTAAGGAGACAATTCAAAATAAGTAGCTAATTCACATACAGCTAATAAATCATCTGGGGTGAAAAAACGAATCGTAACCATTATGATAATCGATTAATAAAACTATCAATGATTTTTTTACCTTCAATAGTAGTGTATGCGTATTCCAGTATAGCATTCAAATAAGAATCCTGGTTACCTGTATCTAGAACCTGTCCTAGTAGTTTTTTTACTACTAATTTTTCTGCTTTCGCCATTTGCATCATGGCTCCCATAGGATAAAATTCTCCTTGCTTGTGAGACATATATTCAGTTTTCAAAGCATCCATAAATTCAGGAGTATATACAAAGCGACCTACTGAAACTAAATTAGATTTAGCTTCATCTGCTTTTGGCTTTTCCACAATTTTTGTTACATAACAAACGTTATTTTTTTCTATACTTTCAATAACTCC
Source organism: Brevinema andersonii (assembly GCF_900112165.1). NCBI lineage: Bacteria > Pseudomonadati > Spirochaetota > Spirochaetia > Brevinematales > Brevinemataceae > Brevinema > Brevinema andersonii. The sequence continues at coordinate 6,116 of NZ_FOKY01000014.1, read as the reverse complement.
ATAGGCAGAAATATTATGATATTCTTCACGTGCACCCAATACAGAACATCGAGTTTCTTTATAAAGATTAAGGACTTGCAAAGCACCTCCTGGTGTATGAAGCACTATATCATCAGGAAAAAATGCAACAAAAGGCTCTTTATCTAGTAAAAATCCAGCACTAATAAGAGCATGACCTGTACCTTTCATTTCTTGCTGGTGGATAAAAGATACTTTAAACTGATCGGTGTAATGTAAAAGATTTAACTCTTTAATTTTATTGGATTCTGTAAGAGATATTTCTAATTCTACATCACGATCAAAATAATTTTCTAATAAGACTTTTCGACTACTTGTTAAAATAACTAATTCATAAATTCCAGCTTCTGCACATTCTTCCAAAATAAAATCTAATGCTGTTTTGTTGTAGAGAGGAAATAATTCTTTTGGCACAGATTTAGTGATCGGAAGATTTCTTGTACCATATCCTGCGGCAAAAATAAATGCTTTCATAATGAATTCCTATATATTTTTAATTTTATGCTGTTTTAGCCATACTATAATAAAATCATCAAGATCCCCATCCATAACTGCTTGGATATTAGTTTTTTCGATTTGTGTACGATGATCTTTGACCATTGTATATGGTTGAAATACATAACTTCTAATTTGATTACCCCACTCTACAGATTTTCTGTCTAAAGATTTTTCCGCAGATTCTTGTGCCCTTTTTTTACGTTCCAATGCATAAAGCTTTGAGCGGAGCATACGCATTGCATTATCCTTGTTTTGGAATTGAGAACGTTCTGCTTGGCAGGAAACTACTGTATTTGTGGGAATATGTGTAATACGGACAGCTGATGATACTTTGTTTACATGTTGACCACCTGCTCCACTGGCACGAAAAGTATCAATTCTCAGATCTTTTTCATCAATAGCAATTTCTATTTTATCATCTACTTCGGGAGAAATACTTACAGCACAAAAAGATGTTTGTCTCTTATTTTGAGCATTAAAAGGAGATAGTCTTACAAGTCTATGAATTCCATTTTCAGCAGTAAGATAGCCAAATGCAAATCTGCCTTTTATTAAAAGTGTAGCATCTTTAATTCCTGCATCATCTCCCATTTCAAGAGAAATAATCTCTACTTCAAACCCTTTTTTTGATGCCCAGCGTTGATACATACGTAATAACATCTCACCCCAATCTTGAGACTCAGTTCCACCTGCCCCAGGATGAATATTAAGAAAAGCATTTGAAATATCCATTTCACCTCGTAGTAAAATTTCTACTTCTAAATGATTGAGATGTTTTTGTAAAGTATTAGTTTCTTGTTCCAAAGAAATAAGTATATTATCATCATTTTCTTCTTCAGCTAAAATAATAAATTCTTTTAAATCCTGAATCTGATTTTTTAAATTTATCCACTCTTTAACAGATTTTTCTAAATCAGCAATTTTAATAGCAATGTTACGTGCTTTTTCTGGCTCATTCCAAACTTCAGGAGAATAGTTTTGTTCTTTTAAGGTTTCTAGAGATAATAATGTTTTATCAATCTCAAAGATACCTCCAATCTTCTTGAAATTGTACTTCGAGTAAACAAATTTTTTCTAATAATGCTCCCATGTAGCCTCTAAGTTTGTAAAATTATATGATCTTCTTTAAGAATACTTTCAATTTCTAATTTTAAACGAAACAACTTCTTAATATTTGTCCCTATATTGTTTAGCAATTCTTTGATATATGATAATATCTTTTGGAACCATTCGTATAAAAAGACTAAAACTGCTTTGAGTTGTCCACTGATGCAAAAGATCGTTCTTTGTACACAAATACGAAAAAAGAATAAAAATTGTAAAAATTTATAAACAATCCAACCGATACCCAAAAATGCTATTAATAATGCAATATCTATTAAAAATCTTATCATGGTAACTCCTTAATATATTTAGTTAATCTTATTAGAGTCTCTTTTTTATCTAAAATCTGAATTATTAAAAAAATTTCAGGACCATGGATTTTTCCGGTTAATGCAGCACGAATCGGTAAAAATAATTTTTTACCATTTATGTTAGTTATTGCTTTTATATGATTAATCAGTTCTGAATATACTTGCTGATCAATATTACGAGATTCTACTTCTAATAATTTCCTAAATGATTTCAGTACAATTTGAGCTTCGGTAGAAGATAGAATATTTTGAGCTTCAGCTTCTATAAAATAATCATCAGAAAAAAAATAATCTGTAAAATCCGGAATTTGCGATAAGTGCGTACAACTACCACGAACAATATTAATTACTGATTTTATATATGATCGATCATGTAAATTATTAAATCTTTTTTGAAGGTAAGGCAAAGATAAATCTACTATTCTATCTAGATCAGCACTTAAAATATTTTGTTTAGAAATCCAATCTAATCTTTTAAAATCAAAAACACTGGGAGATGGAGCTATTCTATTGACATCAAACAATTCTATTATCTGTTCGATAGACATAATTTCTTCACCTGTCGGACTAGACCATCCTAATAAGGCTAAAGCATTGCATAATGATTCTGGAAGATAACCTAAATTCCTGAATTCTTCAATACTGGTAGCCCCATGCCTTTTGGATAATTTTTTTCGATCCTCTCCTAAAACCAAAGCCATATGACCAAATTGAGGAGGTTTGTAATTCAAGGCCTTGTATATCATTAATTGACGAACAGTATTTGACAAATGTTCATCACCTCGTAATATATGTGTAATTTTCATTGTAATATCATCAACCACTACAGCATAATTGTATACAGGTATCCCATTAGCACGCATAATAACAAAATCTCCAACCATACCCCGTGGAAAAATAACCTCACCTTTGACGATATCGTTCAGAATAAAATCCTCATCAAAAACTTTAAAACGAATAGTAAAAGTACGTCCTTGCGTTTCAAATTTTTGTTGTTGTTTTACAGTAAGATTGCGACATTTCCCTTGATAATGAGGAGGACGAGATTCTTTCTCAGCTTGCTCTTTTTCAGTGGCTAACTCTTGTTCTGTACAATAACATTTATAAGCATATCCAGAATTCAACAATTTTTGAGTATATTCCTGATAAATAGGAAGACGCTCGCTTTGAAAATAAGGACCATATTCGCCACCAACACATGGGCCTTCATCCCATGTAAGTCCTAACCACTCCATGTCATTTAATAAACGCTCAGTATATTCTATACTGGAACGTTCAATATCAGTATCTTCAATACGTAAAATAAATTTACCGTTTTTGCTGCGTGCCAAAAGCCATGCAAAAAAAGCACTACGAACATTCCCTACATGGATATAACCCGTAGGAGATGGGGCAAAACGTGTGCGAATCATAAACACTTCCTTAAAACAATAATAATATTGTTATTATGAAATCATAGCATAATCAGCCTAAAATATCAATACTACGTCCATTATCGTCATCAAGTATTGCTTTTTCAGGAATACTTTCGTTGGATTGTGGATGAAAATGTTGTTGAAATTGTTGAGAAGAAAATTGTGAGTTATTTTGCATACCATTTTTTAATGGCTCCATTGATTCTGCATTGTGATTATTTTCAGGAATTTTAGTAACAGATTCTTTATTTTTTTGATTCTGTTCATTGAGTACATATTGTTGTTGGAGCTTGGTGATAGAAGTAGGATCATGTTTCTGCAGATTTTGAGATTGGCTAATTGTCATTACCCAATCTAAGGGGCGCACACTCACAGTTGCCTCCATAATAAAAAAAACAGTAGCATTGATCATAAGCCGAATTCTGTGATCTATCGATCTGAAAACATCTATCTTGATTTATCGTTACCGATAAATTCTTTGCGGTCTACCCGTACTTAATTACAAAACCAGTAATATCAATACCTACTTGACCTTGCCTTAAGAAGGGTTTGTCATGCCTTTCTCCTTATGAAGAAAGCGGTGGGCTCTTACTCCACCTTTTCACCATTGCTTTAACAGCTGTTTATTTTCTGTGACACTTTCCCTCATACATAATGTATGGGCGGCTCTTAACCGCTTCTTGGTTTTTTAAGGTTCGGACTTTCCTCTCTTTTTGAGCGTTTTCTCACAATACTACTGTTATTTACTATATTTTTTTAATTCTTTATATGCATACAAGGCATTAACTATTTTATTTTTATCTCTCATTTCTATATAAATTTTGGGAACTCCTTCTAAAGTATTAATACCTGCAATCCCTAATGATTGTCCTTTCTCAACTTTTTGTCCTGCCGTGACATTAAGCGAACCCAGTCCAGCATAAACAATTGTTCTATCTTCAGGCAATTTAAGAATTACAACATTCTGCAAAGCATTGATATACCCAGCATATTCTACAAAAGCATCTGTAGGTGATATTAGTGTGGACTGTGATTTTAAAATAATATCAACACCGCGTCCCGAAGGAGTTGTACTCTTCAAATCAACATAGGATATAGGAAGAGGTATATTTTGAAAACGCAAACTATCAATACCACGAATAACTTCCTTTTTTGGAACAAATGATGTAGTCTTTTTACTTTGACTTGATGAAGGAATATATATCTTTAAACGTTCTCCTATATTAATACGTGTATTATTTTTACTATTCCAAGATAACAATTGATCGCGGCTTACTTTATATGATATAGCAATATTATCTAGTGTATCTCCACGTTTAACAATATGAATAACTAAACGGTTAGAGTTAGAATTGTTTTTAGTAGTAGTTTTTATTTGAATTTTCAAACGTTCTCCAACAAAAATCATATCTCCAGATTTTTTATTCCATACTTTAACTTGAGATGGAGAAACAGCAAATTTATTAGCAATACTTGATAAATTATCTCCACGCTTAACAGTATAAATAATAGTAGTAGTAGATTCTTTTTTACTATTTGATGTTTCTTTGATAGGTTTGGGTTGTGTTTCTATTTTGAGTATTTTTAAATTTTCACCACGATATACGGTATCATTTTTTTTAATGTTCCATGTCTTAATATTTTGTACTGAAACACCATATCGTAATGCAATTCCACCTAAAGTTTGACCTTTTTCTACTTCGTGAATGATAACATTAGTTTTAACAGGTAATTCAATGATAGGTTTAGGAGCTATATCTTTATACCCTATAATTAATTTTTCACCTATATAAACAGTATTATTTTGTTTTTTGTTCATTTCTTTTAACTTTGATACACCTAATTTATGCTTGATTGCTATTCCACTCAATGTATCACCCCGAGATACAGTATAAATGATTTTCCGCATTTGTTTTGAGGTAGACTGGTTTGTATTCTTTTTAGTTTCTGTAATTGTAATATTAGAAGCAATTAAAGGAATTTTCAAAAGTTGACCTTCTATTGCTTGATTTTCAGCAATGTTATTTAAAGTAATAATATATGAAAGTGGAATTCTATATTTTTTTGCGATTCCATCTAATGTATCATTTTGCTGGACAGTATAATTTGTAATACGTGAAGGCAAAAAAATAGTCTGACCTACTGTAACTTTATCATCATATAAATCATTAACTTGCCGAATTAATGAAAGAGGTACTTTATTTTGAGTTGCGATATTCCATAAAGAATCACCTTTTTTTATGGTGTATATATTAGCATGTATTTGAGTAATAGGCAAAATCACAAATAATGTCTTGAATAAAATACGCATATTTTCCTCATAGATTGATAATATTTCTTTTCGGATTCATCACTCTAAAACAAAAGTATTATGTATAATATTATACTATTATTTTTTGTAAAAAACAAATATTTCGTCATAATTAGATAAAATACAAATTTTGTAACTGTCATGAGAAGTTTGATTTGAGACTTTAAAGAAAATTCCTTTTCCTAAGCGGCAGGCTTACGCACCTGCTCTAGGAAAGAAAGTCCCTCCCCTGAGCATTGGTTAGGGATTGTTTATAAAGAGATATTTCTTTACTCCCTGTTTTTGTATTTTTCATATAACATACTTGAGGACAGCCCAGATGGCGGCTTTATCCTTGTGCTCGGGATTGTCGGCTAAAAATTTATCTATTCCCTCTTCGATATTTTTGTCTTCATAAGAAATATATTTCGAAAGGAGATGCTTCTACATCGAAATAAAAACTGAGGCATTGGCATGACA
>NZ_FOKY01000013.1 GCF_900112165.1 Brevinema andersonii | reverse complement strand
CGAAGAACTCCAGCCAGGAAAAGGAAGGATTATGGTGCTGGCCATCCTTTATTGCCTTTCCGATAGAAAAAAATACATCCCTACCATAAACTCTGCCCAAAGACTCGTCAGGAATGACTATATCTTCTGGAAATGGAGAACAGGAACTAGTTACCATATACTAACTCAAGAAAACAAACTTTCCGAATGCCGTATTCGTGTGATTATCAATAATATCCTCCATCAGAGGAAAACAAGGAATCAATAAGTAAGAAAGAGCAGAAAGAAAGACAATAATATCCCTCCCTATTAATATTTTGGGGAGGGATTTCAGCATTAAGGATGATGAATCCTTAAGCCTTAAGGGAGAATTGGGGGCTCTCTTCATGGGTTTATTCTACTAATTCATCTTTTCTCTTTTTACTTCCTCACTATCTGAAAACAATAGCATAAATTTTTTGACAAATTTTAATTTTTATAGTTCAAAAACTGAAAAACTAAATGTTATATGACACTCTCCTATTTTAGTTTGCCATCGAACAGCATCCAAGCAGAATCTCTCAACTTTCATTTTAAAATTTTTCCCGTTTCTCTAGCAGGTTCAACATATGATATCCGTATTAATGGATTTGGTTTTTATACACCTGTTTTATTAATCATCAGCTTAATATCGTATGGAATACTTTTTTTTAATAAAAAAACCGATAAACGAATTCTTTTTTATATTGGAGCGATTTGGTTATCTGTTCTGATTATGCCTAGTTCCTGGTGGGCACGCTATGTTCCACAAATGTGGATTGCTTTACTGCTTTCTGCTATTTTTTTGGTTTCCCTTCAAATCAAAAAAATATTTTATTACAATATTTTTATTACGATCTTATCAATAAATTATATTATGTTTTTCACTGATATTTATAAAATTTTCAACGCAAGTGCACATGCACGAATACTTTTCGACAATTTTTCAGGAAAAAGCGTATTAATTAATGGACCCAATGACCTTGGAGGTAATAATACTTATTATTCCTTCATAGAAAAAGCAGATAAAAATAATATTTCCTATCAAATTTCTAATGAAAGATTTTTCGGTCGATTTTGGTCTTGAGAAGTTATAGAGTTTAACACCAACAATCTTAAAAAAAGAGGCTAATATGAAAAATCCCCCCCCCCCCCCACACACACACACTAAAAGAAATTGATCTCGCTTTTAAAATCTTTATTATTACAACTTTAACACTATTTTTAGTGTATTACTTCCTGCCGCTTACTCAAGACGACTGGCAGTATTGTCAGTATATGGAATAACACCCTCTTTATATTTCCCGATACATGGATGGCATATGGGGCGCCATTTTTCAGAAGTCCTCTACATACTCAGCCTCAAAGGCTTAGGTCAACTCATTGGTGCTGTAATCGGTAATTTTTACATAGGAATCAAAATCTCTCAAGCTATTTTTGCTCCTGCTATTATTTTAAGCCTGGTATACATTTCATCGCTTTTTGTTAATAATAAAAATAAATCAGAAAAACAATTAACGATTATCCTTTTACTGCAGATGTTCTATTAGGTTGCAACTCCTAATAATTTTCCTGTTCAATGGTTTTACACGTACATTGCACAAATCATGGGATCACTGCTTCTTACTCTTACTGCATGGCTGCCTATTCTCTATTTTTATCGTAAGGGATACCTCCCAAACTTTATGGAAAAAATCCTTATCTTTTTTACGGTATTATGCTTCCCATTTTCTATATGGGAACCCAAGTTAACGATCATGCTAATTGGTTAGGTGTGGGGTTATCTATTGCTACACTTATTTTTTTATGGACCCATCAATTATTTCCGTGTTTTTTCAAACCAGATATCAGACCATCAAAATTACTTTGGCTATTACTACTAACTCATATTGCACATGGATTATGGGCAGTTTACAGAAATATCTTCTCTGGTCGTTTTTGGTATCAAAAACAAGTCCTTAATTTTTCTTTTGAAAAAATATATCAAACTATTTTTTCAGGCTCAATTTATCAGGATATTTCGATAATTTTAGGTATTCTTATTGCATTTTGGTATTGTTATCGTTTTTTCAAATATAAATCCATATCAAGAGGAGAATATCTTAACTTCTCTTTGCTTGTTTGCTCACTTATCTTGATTTTGGCAGTAGCTATAATGTGAATACCTATTATTCGCCTGTTTTATGGTCACTCTGGATTGCTGAATTAAAAGTTTTTATGGATGCTTATAACAAACACAAGAAATTTTTTCAAATTTTTCTGCCTTTAATGATTTTTAGTTCTTTTGTTGCGATGTTTTCTGACTTCGACCAAGGGATTGCAGGATTTGAAATCAGGCAAAAAGATGATTCACAATGGCTACAAGATATTATCAGAACCAGCCAGCAAAATCAAGTATTGATACTAGAAAAAGATACTGCAGAGCGAATTAATACCATACCTAATTCTATTGCTGATTGGGCACTACACTATAACTATATACAGAAAAAAATTCTTATTATGATCACAAATAATAAAAACTAATAGTTATTTTATAGGCATAACTTACTATTAACGATAAAAAATACTACCATCCAATAAATTCATAGAAATAATTCTAAAACTTTTGGATAGTATTATAAAATTCATCATAAGATAATTTTATATTGATACAGTATTGGTAAATAATGACAAATACAAAAAGAGCATCATAATGATGCTCTTTTCTACGGTAAGCGCAAGACCTTACAAAGCATTCTTTGTGTATCTCCGCCTATGATTCCGTACTAACGTCCCTGTTCCGTCGGATAGGCGGTTTTACTATTGATTTTGTTCGTTTTGCTGGTAACGGCTTTTCACGCCAGTATATTCTAGTCTTTGTTTAGCATACTCGTACTGTAGAAGATTTTCATATAAACGTATATTAACGGCCCCTCCTTGATTTTCTTGGCGTTTTCTAATGATCCCCCACTCAGATTCATCATCGATATCGTTATCATGCTGCAAGGCATAAGGAGAATATTCAATTTCCGACGATCCTATATAGCTGATAAAATTATTTCCCGCATAATTCCCTTGCCTGTAAATAACAAAACTGTCAAAATGAAGCAATGGGATAGAATCAGGATAGATAGGATGCACAGGCAAAATTTGGTCTTCGATGCTTTCAGAAAATTGCGAATTATTATAAACCAGTTTGCGCCAACCCATATACATCAACGAACCGACAGGAAATTCAACAATTTTATTTTGAATATTTCGAACACGAACACCCATAGTAAAGGGAAAATTACGTCCATTGACCCATATTGAAAAAGATTTGACCCGCCCGACATTAGTAACAACGCCATTATTAATATTAGCGTAAGCACCTGTTCGGGTAAAAGGCATGATCGGAAAAGTTGGCCGTATATAAGCTTCACCGGGAAACGGCCAATCAGGAAAACGAACACGCACTCCCAAAACTGTACCACGTTCGGAGCTGTTGATTTTTTTGGAATAGGAATCCTGTTGTGATAATGGATTTTCGCCTGCCGAATTTGTTAAAGTTACCAGCCAATTATTGAGCATAAACATTTCGGATCCCAATTCCGCAACAGGACTTCCGTTCTCAGAAACCAAACGATTTTCACGATTGGTGTATATTTGTTGAATTTGTTCTTCAAAAGTATTAAAATCTAGAAATGTCTGCACATTCTGCGTAAAAACAAGCTGTGGAAACACAATATATACCCAAAAAACATTATATTTCATTTTTTACCCTTTTCTCAAATATAAATATTTTTCGGCACTTTTCTGAAAAAGATAAGATTATTGTTACTTTCCTATACAAAATTGAGAAAAAATCCTGTCCAAAATAGCATTATCATTAGTTTTTCCAGTTATTTCTTCAACAAAAATACGAGCTTTTCGAACATGAGACACCGTTAACTCTTCAAACTCTTGATTACAAAGACATTTTTTTGCCATTTGAAGTTCCTTTTTTGCCGACTTAAGCAAATTTTCTTGCCGTGCGTTTGCAATTAAAATATCATTTTCAGGATCAATACCTTCTTTTCGATAGAATTCAGCAATAAAATCAAAAATTTGTTCCAAACCATCACCGGTTGCCGCAGAAACTGAAATTTTCCTTCCCTCCTCAAAACTCTCCAGTGACAGCACACAAGGAAGATCTGACTTATTCAGAATAAAACAAACTTTATCGGCAGGGAGTTGCTGTAATATCATTAAATCATCATCTTGAAGCTGCTGTGACGTATCAATCACAACAAATACCATATCTGCTTCCTCTAGAATTTTTAGGCTACGTTTTGTGCCTTCACGTTCGATAGGATCCTCTGTCGACCGAATACCCGCCGTATCAAAAAACTTTATCAGCAATCCTCGTGCACTCATTGAAAATTCCACTACATCCCGCGTAGTGCCTGCAATATCGCTGACTATGACTCTATCCTCACCAGCTAATGCGTTCAGAAGAGAAGATTTACCGACATTAGGACGCCCAATTAAAGCAACTTTTATCCCGTCAACGCTCATACGGCCTGTCTGAGCACCAAGCAATAAAGTATCAATTTGCAGAATACACTCGTCGATCCTCTGTAGTGTGTGAGATTGAGTTTCAAAGTCTAAATCTTCATCAGCATGATCAATAGCTGCTTCCAACATAGCAAGCAAATCCAACACAGCATTATGCAAGTGATGAATTTTAGCAGAAAGCTTGCCTTCCAAACGTCCCAAAGCTTGGGTATGTGCCATTTTCGTTTGCGCATGCGTTAAATCTCGAATAGCTTCTGCTTCCGTAAGATCTAACTTTCCATTGAGAAAAGCCCGCATTGTAAACTCGCCCGGAGCTGCTGCTGCAATACCATGCACCAACAAAACACGCATCATCTCCTTCATAATGAACGGACTACCATGCGTCCAGATTTCCAATGATTCCTCACCTGTAAACGAGTGTGGAGCATGAAATATACCTACTAACACTTCATCAATGCATTGGCTAGTATCCGGATCAATCCACTTTCCATAAGCAATAGTATTAGGCTTGCGATCACTCAACGTTTTTTCCGAGCGAAAAAAACAGTCACATTGGCTGATACAACCTTTACCAGAAATACGAATCATACCAACAGCTCCTATTCCTTGAGCGGTAGCGGGAGCAGCGATAATTTTTTCTGAAATCATTATTATCCTCACAAAATAAGTCGGTTTTTGCCGGCTTATTTTTTATTTTTTTCCTAAACTGTCATCCAGATTAATCAATTCTTGTTCGATAATTGAAAAAATATTCTGTACAGTCCAATACAACACCAACCCTGAGGGCATATTCCAAAACAAAAACAAAAACATAACCGGCATCAAATAACTTTGCATTTGCATTTGTTTCTGCATTTCGTTCTGCGAGGTCATACGCCCTTGCTGCAGTAACACAGACACCAATTGCAGCAACGTCATAATAATTGGAAGCAGATTAAAATGGAAACTTCCTATCATAAACAAAGAATCAGGAAGTGTAAGATCCTTCATCCATAGAAACCCTGCTCCTCGTAACGCTACTGAACGCGATAGTACACGAAACAATACAAAAAACACAGGTATTTGCAACAAAAGAGGCAAACACCCGCCTAAAGGATTTGCTTTTTCCTGTTTGTAGAGTTCCATGGTTTTTTGCTGGAGGGTTTGGGGATCGCTTCCCCATTTTTCCTGAAGTTTATTGAGTTTCGGTTGGAGCAGTCGCATTTTTTTCATTGAAATTGCTGATTTTATGGACAACGGAAGAAGAAGAAGTTTCACAGCAAGCGCAATAAGAACAAGCATCAAACCAGCACTCCCTGTTTTTCGGAGCATGAAATCCAAAAACCATACTGTTGCCTTTTCGATTGGTTTCATAAACCAATTAAAAATTCCTGGCCAAGCAAATAATTTGTTATAATTTTTATCAATCGATGAGATAATATTTTCCTGCATAGGTCCCAAATAATACTCCAGACTGAATTCTAATGCTCCATATGCAGGAATATTGGTAGCAAGCACTTGAATTCCTGTACCAACACGCTTTTTACTGCCAGAATCAAAAGCATTATAAATAGCCATTATACAGCTGTCAGAAGGACGAATAATATTAATGAAAAAATTGTCAGAAATTGTCAGCCATCGTGGATAAGGCACAAATGCCATAGCATTTGCTAGACCGGTTGCTCCTAATGATTGAAACCTTGATTTTTTTAATTTGGTATCGAAATAACGATAGCTTAAAATATTATTGTTGTTCGATGAAATACGCGTAAAATCAAACAAACTAGCAAAAGTAAAAGCAACACCTCCAAAATCAAGCTCAACATTATGAGAAGACAAGTTGGATAAAATAAGTTTTTCTATAACGCGGCCCTGATCGGAAAAAACAATATCTCGAATAATTGAAATATCAGCATCCGCAAGCATAGCTTGCCCACGCATCTGAAGTTGAGATTCTGAGATATTACTAATATTGTAAACAGGGCGAGCATCATTAGTGATAAGATCAGTATACGTACCAAAAATAAAATCAAAAGGATAAGCTGTATGCTGAATATCACTAAGAATAATATCATTTTGCAAGCGGTTCCAACCGCCATTAATAGAAATTTCGACAGCACGGCCTGCATAATTATTGAACATTGCTTTGAGGGAACCATCCGGAGCTTGGATTTTATTAGTTTGACGGTTTTTCGACTCGGAATAAACAATCCCATGAGGCAATACAGTCTGTGCAAAAATTTCCGTAGTCATTAGAACATTTGCAACCGTAAACACATAAACTATAAATTTTTTTATTGTTTTTTTGGACATGATTCCCTCCTGAATGAGACAAGTCCCTCATATTCTACAATAAAATCGCCGGAAGGTCAAGACAAAAATAGATTTCATCGAATCTTGACCTTATTTTCAAGATAATTTATAATGTAACTACTTTTTATGTAAGGAGTGATAATGCCTCAATTAGAAAAATACGTCATTCAAGGTGGCATTCCCCTTAAAGGCACAGTATCCATCAGCGGCGCAAAAAATGCAGCTTTACCTCTTCTAGCAGCCACTCTGCTGACAAAAGATACCGTTACTCTGCATAATGTTCCGGTTCTAGCAGATATTTCTACTATGTTTACGCTTTTGGAGATTCTCGGAAAAAAAATTATCCGTAACGGTACAACTGTTATCATTGAAGAACATCAAAATCTTAATGTAGAAGCCCCTTATGACATTGTCAGCAAAATGCGGGCATCTATTGCTGTTATGGGACCTTTAACAGCACGCATAGGACGGGCTAAAATTTCGTTTCCTGGAGGTTGTGCAATAGGGCCAAGACCCATAGACCTTCATATCAAAGGAATTGAGGAATTATCTGCTTCATGCTCTATTGAACATGGCTACTTAATTGTAGAAACATCAGGGAATCTCGTCGGAAAAACAATGGACCTTAGTGGGAAAAATGGCAGTTCTGTACTTGCTACAGAAAATATCATGATGGCAGCTACTCTGGCTAAAGGCAAAACAACAATCAATGGTGCTGCAAAAGAACCTGAAGTTTCAGATCTGGCAAATATGTTAATAAATATGGGAGCAAAAATTTCTGGTATTGGAACGTCCAGTTTGGTCATCGAAGGCACCAAAGCCCTCCATGGAACTGAATATACGGTTGTTGCGGATCGTATCGAAGCAGGAACATTTATTTTAGCAGCAGGCATCACACAAGGAGATATTATCATAGAAAACTGTGTGCCGGAACACCTTGAAGAACCTATTCGTTTATTTCGTGAATCAGGGATGACAATTGAAATTTTGTCATCAACATCACTTCGGGCATGCGGAGGAAAAATCAAAGGAGTTAATGTAGCTACTTTGCCTTATCCAGGATTTCCCACAGACCTGCAAGCTCAATTTCTTACAATGCTAAGCATTGCGGATGGGAACAGCTCTGTTGAAGAAAATATTTATCCAGACCGTTACATGCATGCTGCCGAACTCAATCGTATGGGAGCTGACATTCATATTGATCAAGCTCATGCCACCATTCGAGGAGTTCCCCAGCTTTCCGGAGCTGCAATTATGAGTTCTGATCTACGAGGAGGGGCTGCTTTAGTACTTGCTGGTCTTGCCAGCGAAGGAGAAACTCAAGTTCTCCGTATCTATCATATCGATAGAGGGTATGAAATGTTCGAACAAAAATTATCTGGTCTTGGAGCACAGATCCGTAGAACAAGATAAAAATTAAATATGCCACAGTAGCTCAGTTGGCAGAGCAATTGATTCGTAATCAATAGGTCGGCGGTTCGATCCCGCCCTGTGGCTAGTGCCGAAATTAAAACGGATGTTATTATGAAATTAGCTGTTATGTTAGCCCGATCGTTGTTTTGGAGTATTATTTTAGGAACAGCGGTCGGTATTTTTGGGGTTACGCTTTCCGTAGCTCGGATTGCGGATTTCTATTTAAAAGAAGGTGCAACAAAAACTGATAAATTTTTTACCATAAGAATTATACCGTCATCTGCCAAACCACTCACTAAAGATTCTTTAGCTGAACTCAATAATATCGAAGGTTCCGCACGTATTTTGCCTCATTTCACGCCGGAAGAATTAGCAGAAGGTTCTATTGGCTACTTTGGTTTCGAAGCAAAATATTCCGTGAGGCTTAAAGGAATCCCCGAAACATGCGGTGCTGATATGGCTTATCTAGAGTATAAAAAAGAATGGTCTTCAACTTCACTAGACAATATATCAGTTTTAATCCCTCAGCAGGCAATCAATCTTTACAATAATATTGCTCCATCTCGAGGTTGGCCAGTGTTGCAAGAGTCTTCATTTCTAGGTATCCCTGGTGTCGCTCTAACAATTATGGGTAGTAAATATGATGCTATTATTACAGGATTCGATTCTCAGGAATTCGGAGCCGTTGTCAGTGTGCCAGCTGAAAAGCTTTATGCCATTTATGAAGCAAAAGGGCTAAATCCCAGTTATAATTTTATTGATATTCAAACAGTTGAGGGAATGACAAAAAGAAATCTTGCAAAAATGAAAACCAGTATTGAACTTCTTGGCTATAAAATTCAGACTGACAATGTAGAGTCCTTACAAAATAAAACTTTCCAAAAACTAAAGCAAATATTCCTTATATTGGGAATTAGTGTTTTATGCGCCTTTGGCTTACTCAAAACTTCCGCTAATCTTAACTATTATCGTCAATTTCAAATAGCTATACAACACTATAAGCTTTGGGGCATCCCAAATTATACTGAAGTTTCTATAATATGTCTATCACTTACATTTTCTTTATTATGCAGTATTTTTGCATGGTTTTTAAACTTTTTTATCGTTATTCCCGTCCAGGATTCTCTGATAAATACCGTAACACAATTCGGTATCAACACTCCTGAACTCAAACTTAGTGCCCAAATAGCTCTGCAAGCTGGAATTTTAGGAGCAAGTCTGAACTTTATTATTGATATCGGTACATTAATAAAATTTAATTTTTCTATACCTAAGCTTAGCTCAAATCGCTTTCAATAACTCTTTTAGAACTCAATACTACGATAAACTAAAAATCCATTTTTATAAATAGCAAAAGCAAATATTTTAGTATTTGCATTATTTTGAGCAAAAGACCGCATTGCTTCTAAATTTGGAATCGGCGTATTATTAATAGCTGCAATAATATCACCTCTCGACAGAATAAATCCTAATTTACTATTTGGATCGACACTACGTACAATTACACCTTCCTGAGCACCGTTCTTACGAAGCTCCTGAGGTGATGGAGTTTCAAAGATCACTTTTTGAAATTCTACAGAACCTGCTGCAGAAGGTTTTTGTGTGTCATAATTATCCCCGCGCACAATAGCTGAAGGGCGTGTTCCTAAAGTAACAATAATATTTTTTCTCTCTCCATTTCTGACAATCTCCAATTCTACACTGGTTTTAGGAGTACGGCCAGCAATATTAGCAGTCAGTTCTGCAGGACTGGAAATTATTTTACCATCTGCTTTTGTAATGATATCTCCTTGTTTAAGCCCGGATTTTTCTGCAGGACCATTAATCTCGAGTGAGGAAATAAGAACACCTTCTTTTTCTTTCAATCCTAATGATTTTCTAGTTATCGCATCAATTTCTTGAGGTACAAGCCCTAAAAATCCACGTTCAATTGAGCCTTTCTGGAAAAGTTGCTCAGCAATTTGGCGTGCTGCATTAATCGGTATTGCAAAACTAATCCCTTCATAGCCACCACTTTGTGAGCGAATAGCTGTATTAATCCCAACCGCCTGACCTTTTATATTGAGAAGAGGTCCTCCCGAATTCCCAGGATTAACCGCCACATCTGTCTGGATAAAACGCTGAAGTCCGGGAAACATCCCTTCACGACCTAACGCACTGACTGTTCCAAAAGTAAATGTTCCAGATAAGCCAAACGGGTTGCCGATCGCCACAACAAAATCACCAACTTGGCTTTCATCAGAGTTACCAATCGGCACCACAGGTAAACCTTTTCCTTCAATTTTCAGCAGTGCTATATCTAATTCTGTGTCAGCACCGACAAGCTTTGCATCAAATGTACGCCCGTCCGACAAAAGTACACGGATTAAAGACGCATCCTTAACAACATGCCAGTTAGAAAACAAATACCCATCACTGGTGATGATAAATCCAGATCCCATATTATTATATTGCCTTTGAATACGCTCGCTGTCACCGAAAAAAAACTGGAAAAAAGGATCGTTAATCATAGGATTTTGTACCGGCACCGAACCTTCAACCTCTATACTGACTACACCGGGAGTTGTTTTTTCTGCAATATTTCGCAATACGGTTTGGAGTTTGAGAGCAGTATCCAGCTCTGGTAGTGATTCGATATCCTGATTTTTCTCAACAATTTTGAGCTCTGATTTTTGTGCCGCCGTAAAAATAGATACACCTATGGTCACCACAGCAATAAAAAATAGTATTAACATCCGAGAGTATTTTTTCTGCATAAAAAGCTCCTATAATTTTTGTTCTATATAAATAAAGTAATACAAAATGCAAAGAGATTCAAAACCTTTTTAAAATTTTAAAAAACCGCAAAATGCTATCGCCAAAGCATCAGCAGCATCATCAGGCTGAGGAGGATACGGCAAATTTAACAAAAAAGTAACTGCTTGAATGATTTGTTTTTTATCTGCACCGCCATAACCAGTGACATTTTTTTTAACGGTATTTGGTGGAACCTCAGTGAGTTCTATATTATTTTTCGCAGCAAGATAACGTAAGACGCCTCGGATTTCTGCTACAGGTAGAGCAGTTGTAATATTACGACCCATAAAAAGTTTTTCCAATACAAGATATTGAGGCTGGTAACGTTCGAAAAGACCAACAAAATCTTCCGCTAATTCAAAAAGACGCATAGAGAAATCATGAGATTTATCAGTAGTGACTACTCCATAGCTTAAAACAACAGGTTGTGATGCACCGATGTTTTGTAAGAAGGCATATCCTGCCCTATCAAATCCTGGATCAATACCACAGATAACCATTAGTTCGCTTTCCATTGGAGAAGGATAAAATTTTTATTACGATCAATAATAGGATTATAAAGATTTCCTTGAGAATCAAGGAAATAATTACCTAAGATATAATAAGAAGAGTAAATAGGTGCAAATAGTTCAATAGGCTCAAGTGTCGTCGAATCGATAATAATAAATTTAATCATATCTTTTTTTATATCATAAGCTTGCAAAAAAATCCTCTGTTTGAGATCCGTCCCTAAAATTTCGGGAGTAATGTGTGAAAAAGTCATCAATTGTGTAGTAAAATTATTCTCTAAAATGGAATAAACATTTAAGCTGCTCCAAATGTTTTCTATAAAAGCTGGAATTTCTTCGCCTTTTGAATTAGTTAGCGGTTGATATTCAGACAATACAATTAATTGGTCATCTTCTATCAGATTGTGCATAGAAACAATACTGCCCTTATAATAAATATCATTAGCGTTAGTATCAATTTTGACACTCCGCGTATTAAATTCGAAATTAAAGTCACCATTTCTAGAATAACGCCGCACTAAAGGAAATGCCATATTATTAGACATTATCTCATAAAAATAAACATAAATATTACCAAATGTATCGCCACTTAAACGGGTCGGCATAGGCATAGGCTCGCTGTTAATACCATTGTAACCAAAACGTAATAAAAATTCACCCTTAGGAGAGAATTTATAAATATAATAATTTCTCTCTTGTTGTAAAAATTCATTTTTTGTAGCAGATGTAGTATTTAACTCCATGCCTTCAAAATTCAAGATCTCCTGAGATTCATAATCCTTCTGGGCCGCAAGCACATAAATATTTCCATACCGATCCACAAATGATTGATAGGGTCGCGCAAATTCATAACGTTCCCCCTTATTGGAAATCGAAAAAAACAGCTTGTTATCTTTACCAAGTGAAAACACATTGATTTTTTTATTATAAGGATCAGTAACATATAATTTATGATCTTCTACAAAAAGTGCCGGAAAATCAGCTAGCAATTCATCCGTAAGACCACGCCGATTGGTATAGGATTTAAGAATAGGTATATTAGATCCAATCTCATGAACATTTGTCCCTAAGCTTGCTTGAAATACTTTTTCATATTTCATAACATTTTTATCTTGACACGCTCCAAAAAACAGAAAAGCAAAATACCATACTTTTTTCATACCTTCCCTGCAAATAAACTGATGCCAAAATCAATCAATATCATTAAGAACACGTTTTTTTCTGCGTAAGAAAGCTGGAGTATCAAGATCAGAAGCCATACCAGGAACTCCAGGAACAGATCGGCGCATTCGAGGATCAAACTCCTCATAAAGTCCCGAATGATCATGTTTCACAGAAAAATCAATGCTACGTCTCTCACTGTGAGTTTGTTGTATTTCAGAACGTTGTTGTTTATCCATATTGAAACGTAACCCCCAATCTTCATCAGGATCCAAATAATTTTTTTCTTCATGATGATGAATCATTTCTTGGATAGGTGTTGCAGCAATACATCGTTCATCAAGGGAATTTTTTTGTTTTTGCCAAGAAGGAGCTTCACGGATAAGATCCGTTGCTATAATAATAATTTTAACCTGATCTTTAAGCCCTTCATCAAAATCAAGACCCATAATAATTTCAGAATCTTCACGACAAAAGCCAACAATTGCTTCAGCTGCTTCATGAAACTCCTTCATATCAAAGTCCGTACCACCAATAATCTTGGCAACCATCGCACCAGCTTGACGAAAATCATTATTTTCAATGAGTGGATTAGCTAATGCTTCTTCTGCAGCCTTGAGAGCTCGATCTTGACCTTTTGCTATGCCAATGCCCATAATCGCCTCGCCTCTATTGGCAAGCACAGTCTTAACATCGTTAAAATCTACATTAATAATAGCCGTTTCGCTGATAATACCGGCTATTCCTTGTACAGCCTGTTTTAGTACCTCGTCGATTTTTTTGAATGCATCTTTTACTGCCGTATTTTTTTCCACAACCTCAAAAATACGCGAATTCGAAATAACCAACATAGTATCAACATGATTTTTTAGCTTATCAATCCCTTCAAGAGCTGCTTTCTGGCGCCTTGTCCCCTCAAAGCCAAACGGCAATGTCACAACAGCTACAACTAAACAACCTGCTTCTTTAGCAACCTGTGCAATAACCGGAGCTGCACCGGTACCGGTACCACCACCCATTCCTGCTGTAATAAAAACCATATCTGTATCTTTCACAGCCTGACGAATTTCTTCGGCACTCTCAACGGCTGCTTTTTCACCGATTTCCGGCTTGGCCCCGGCTCCAAGACCTTTTGTCACTTTAGAACCTATTGCTATTTTCTTGGAAGCTTTTGATTTTTTCAACACCTGAACATCTGTATTCACAGCAATAAATTCAACACCAAAAACCTGATCTTCAATCATACGGTTAACAGCATTGCAACCCGCACCACCAATACCTAATACCTTAAGATTCCCTCCTGCCGAAAGTCCTTCAAACTGATCAGGTTCAGGAGTTTTTTCTGGAGCAATCATATCAGGAGAGAAGAAAATTTCCGAAGCAGCAGGTTCAGAATTTTCCTTATTAAATAAGTCAAACCCAGGAATATTTTCTATCGAATTTTCGTTGTTTAAATCATCACTTTCACGGCCGGCATTCCAGAGTTCTTCAAAGTAAGACATCAGTCCCTCCCATTGTACAAACATAGAAAATAATACATTTTATTTTCGGAATTTTATTATATTTCTTTAACAAAATCTTGCGTACTAAAAAAATTCGTTAAACCAATCTTGGATACGATTAACAATCGTCTGGAAATTACGATCTTCATCAGGGCTACTCATCGAGCCAGATTTAGGAATATAATGTGCTACGTACAATGATAAACCTGTTGCCGTCGAACATGCAGGATCAACTACAAATTCATTAAGTCCACTGATATTCAAAGGATAACCAATCCTCACAGGCACTTGAAAAATTTCAGCTGCAAGATTTTCAATATTCTCCGTACACGATACGCCACCTGTTAAGATAATTCCAGCTGATAGACGCGGTTTTAAGCCTGTTTTTTCAATTTCTTCATTAATTAAAAACAAAATTTCTTCAAGCCTCGGCTGAATAATTTCAGCCAGAATCCTTCGGCTTTCCCAACGCTCGCTTCGGCCAGTAGGATTAGGAATCTCAAATTGTTCCTTCATCGGAACTGCTACCGCAATAGCTGATCCAAACTGGCATTTAATTTTTTCGGCAATATGCATCGTCGTTTTCATCCCGTATGAGATATCATTGGTAATATGATTTCCACCAATCGAAATTTGACCAGTATGTCTCATACCACCGTTCAGAAAAACAACAAAATCCGTTGTGCCTGCACCAATATCAATAAGAACACATCCATCTTCCTTTTCTTCTTCGCTGACCACAGCTCGTGCCGAAGCTAATGTTTTCAAAATAATATCTGCCGTATCAAAACCGGCTTTATAAATGCTTTTAATTAAGTTGCTAACAGCTGCCGCCGCAACCGTAATAATATGGACCCGCACCTCCAACCTACTTCCTGTCATTCCCACGGGATCCTTGACTCCCGGCTCATCGTCGACTGCAAAATCCTGTGGCAAAACATGAATAATCTCACGATCAGGAGGAATCACTACAGCTGCAGCAGCATCAATAACACGTCGGATGTCATTTTCAGTAATTTCTTTATGAACGGAAATAGCAATAACACCTTTACTAGTAGTTGATTCGATATGCCCGCCAGAAACACCTAATAAAACACCGTCAACCCTCAAACCTGCTTGAAGTTCAGCTTTTTCGATCGCAGCCTGAGCAGAAGCCGCCGCTTGCTCCAAATTCACCACCACACCTTTTCTGATCCCACGCGAAGGAACGTATCCCGTACCCAAAATTTCCAACTGCTTGTTGTGATTCAACCGCGAAATAACAGCACAAATTTTGCTTGTTCCCATATCAAGACCGGCCAAAACGGCAGAATGTTGATTTTTTTTAACGCTCACAATGTCCTCTGAATTTATCTGAATCCTATCGCAGCATTTTCGTCGCTGTGGATGTCTATCTTAGCAGGCGGAACGATCTGCTGACTGATAATTGTATTTTTAATTTCTAAGGCACGAGTAATAAATTTTTGATTAAGAATCCGCTGCCCAATCAGAAAATCTGAAGGCAGTCCATCTAATCGAAAGCTCAATCCGTTTTCACGCATAAACGTTACTGATGAAATCTGACGTGCAACGGGTAGTTCTAAAGCCGGCAGATTTTCCAGTAGAAATTCATCTAAAATCTGGTCCTCATTGACAATCAACCCAAAATCCGTGACAATTTGTGGCGTGCTTTTATTCGGAACAAGTGGAAGAATTTTTCCTGTCTTATCAATTACTAACATAGCATTGTTATAACGAATCTCCGCAACAGGTTTGCGTTCTTCAATAGAAATCTTCACTGTATAAGGAAAATCTCTCTCTGTAACGCTACTCGCTACAAGCGGTTGTTGCAGAAGTTGATCATTCAGTTGCTTAATATTCAAACTTGTCAACGACTGTTCATAAAGCGGCAGAATCAAATTACGTAATGACGGAGTATCCGCCAACTCAAGTCCTGAAATATCAACTTTCTTGATCTGAAAAACATTCGCCGTATCCAGCAGCAAAAATATGACTCCATGCACGCAAACACTCAGAACAATAAGAAGAATGATCAGCAATGTGGATTTTTTATCTGGAAACGATAGTGATCTCATCAAGACTCCGAAATTTTTATTCTATGCAACGCATTATAGCACAATATTTCTACAAAGCGCGGTAATGGTATCTTCGCGGCCTCGAGCATTGCAGGAATATCACTAGTTGGCGTCATGCCAGGAGATGTATTTACTTCAAGATAACAGGGAATATCATCGTCAGTTAAAATCAAATCAATACGCACACAATCTCTCAGCCGCAGGTGATGAAAAATCCTTTTTACATCGTGTTGAATTTGGATCAAAACTTTGTTATCGATATGGGCCGGAATAATAAAATCTATCATACCTTTGGTATATTTGGACTTAAAATCACAAAATTCCATTTTAGGAGCCAACTCTAGAATAGGAAGTATTTCAATTTCATCCTGTTTCTGAAAAATACCAACAGTCATTTCGCGTCCCCGGATATAAGGCTCAATAATAGAAAAAGGATACTCTTTCAAATGCTGACTTAAGTATTGATAAGTTTCATCGGGGGTATGAAAAATTTTCACTCCTATACTGGAACCTTCCGATAGAGGCTTGACAACAAAAGGATAACCGATTTGCTCAATTCTATCGAGATTGTTTTGGATATCTCTATCTGCAACAAAACCTCTCGGACAATTTATGCCTATGCAAGAAAAAAATTCTTCCGTAAAGGATTTATCCATTGTTATTGCACTTGCACATATATTGGAACCCACATAGGGCAATCCGTAAAATTCTAATACTCCCTGAATAACTCCGTCTTCGCCACCAATTCCGTGCAACACAGGATAGACCACATCAAATTCTTTAAACTGCAAAAAATCAAAATCTTGTTGCGACGGATCAAGTAAATATGCTTGATGCCCTCCCTCAACAAGAGCTTGCTGGATATTTCTTCCTGAAGATAATGAAATCTCCCGTTCTGCAGAAATACCCCCCGCCAAAACAGCAACTTTTAATTTATTCATTACTCACTCTTATTTAAATAAAATGATTTATTATTATGAAACAATGTAAAAATTTCGTCAATTTTTCAACATGACAATTATTAATTTCAGTCAGCATTGAGGATACTTTTATACATATTGATATAGCCTTTTGCAGAGCGTTTCCAGGACCAGTCTTCTTTCATGCCAGTTTTCATTATATTAAGCCATGCTTTTTTATCGGAACGCCACAAATGCACGGCTCTTAATACTGTATCAATCAGAGCATCTGGATGGTATTCATCAAAAATAAAACCTGTTCTACCATCGGTGACGGAATCAGCTAAACCTCCAGTTTTGCGGACAATAGGCACCGTACCATAACGCATGCTGTACAGCTGATTTAATCCCGAAGGTTCGAAATTCGATGGCATCAAAAACATATCAGCCGCAGCTTCGATCGCATGCGATAACGGAATATCAAACCCAATCCGAACAAAAAAATGCTGGGGATATGCACAAGCTATTTTGATTAATTTTTCTTCATATTCACGTTTTCCCGTGCCGAGTATTGCGAAAGCAATATTTTTTCTAAGCAAAATTTCTATTCCTTCAAGAAAAATATCAAGGCCTTTTTGGTCGAAAAGCCGTGTGATCATTCCAACAAGTGGAATATTTGGATCAAGCTGCAATCCATATTTTTCAGAAAATTGTTCTTTAATTAACTGTTTATTTTTGAGCGATTTGATGTCGTAATTTAAACCAAATTCCGACATCAAATAAGTGTCCGTTTTAGGATCCCACTCAGAATAATCAACGCCGTTCATAATGCCGCAAAACGCACCATATATTGATTTTTCTTGAATAACACCTTCCAAACCCGCACCGAGTGCTTCTGTTTGAATTTCGCACGCATAGGTCTGGCTGACTGTATTCACCGCTTCAGAAAAAACTATTCCACCCTTTAGAAAGTTAATATGACGATAATATTCAAGGCCATTCATATTGAAGTATTTCCAGTTGAGATCTAACTGCGGATATTGATCGATCGGAAAAATCCCTTGATAAGACAAATTATGAATGGTAAATACCGTATGCGTATGGGTAAAGACATTTTTATATTCAGGCAGTGCTTTTTTATAGAGCGGCACAAGTCCCATATGCCAGTCGTGACAGTGCAGAATATCTGGAATAAAAGACATTACTTTACAGGTTTCTAACACCGCCTTATCGAAAAAAACATAGCGTTTTAGATTGTCTTGAAAATCACGACCAGTTTGAGGGTCGGTATAGAAGCCATCACGGTCAAAGAATTCTGGAGCATTCACAAAAATAAATGGCAACTCCTGGTAAATCACTTCTTCCACCAAAAACGAAATCTTTTCCCCATTCAGCATGATAGATGCTTTATACAAGGATTCCAGTACGATGTTATGTTTTTTCATAAAATTTGAAGTGCTTCTATACTTAGGCATGATGATACGGATATCATACTTTTGTTTTTTGAGTGCCTTCGCAAGCGCTGTAATTACATCTGCCAAGCCTCCGACTTTGGCAAAAGGAACTGCTTCGCCTGCTGCAAACAGGATTTTTTCAGGTTTTTGAACATGCCCCCGGGACATATTGCCCTCCTTTTTACCCTTCCATAAAATTATTCCTGAACAGGAGGAGCATCACTTTGTCGAACCTGCTCTTCTGAAGGAACGGGAGGGGCACTGAGATTGACAAAATATACCGACATCGCAAGTGCCGAAAGCATAAAAACTGCCGCACAATATGCCGTAAATTTCACTAGAATTTCGTTCGACCGTGCACCAAATGATCCGGCCGTAATATTCGCAGAAAAAATGCCATTATCCGATCCGCTCGATTGAATCAAAATCGCAGGAATCAGCAGCACAATAGAAATAATAAAAACTGTAAATAAAAAAATAATCATGTTGCAAGGCTCCAAATTTTTCAAATAATATAATTATACTGCTATTTTCACAAAAAATCAATATTTTCGCAGTTTTTGAATCAATTTTGAAATTTGTACCGCCGCATGATATACTTAATAGTAAAGCGAGGCATTTATGAAATATGATTTTATCGATCGTTTGAATTTGGCTGCCTATTTGGCGGTCCGGCGTCTGTTGCCCAAAAGTTCTACTCCTGGTGCATCTCTGCTACCCAAATTAGCTTTTACGTCTGTAACTTTGGGGGTTACAGCATCGATTTTAATTTTATCGCTCGCAAACGGACTTCACTACAATTATCTCGAACGGCTGGCTGAAAAAGATGCACATATCACTGTTTTGGCGCCGAACGGCATTCCCGAACCCGAAACTTTTATTTCGCTGATTAAAAGCATCAATGGTGTTGTTGATAGTTTTCCGTACGCTCAAGGCGAAGTTTTACTGAAAAGCTGGTTTGAAACTCAGGGGGCTCTTTTGAAGGCGTTACCAGCACGCTTTACAAACGATGCAACATTTTTGCGGCTGTTTTCGCTGCAGCAAGGCGAGTGGAGCTTTGGCAAGCCTCGAACGATCACAATCGGCGAATCGGTTGCGCAAAGCCTGGGACTTTTTCTGAACGATCATATTGATGTGATGATTTACGATCAGGATCTTGGTGCAATTACATATCGATTCAAGGTTGCGGGAATATTTTCTGCTGGTGATGCCTCACTGGATAGTTCATTAGTTTTTATTTCTTATAAAGACGCACGCGAAATACTAGGATTTGGTGCCTATGCTCCATATATTGGCATTCGGGTTCGGGATTTCCTGCGTCCGGAAAAATATCTGGCTGCACTCGAAAAGGAGATACCGTTTCAGCTGACAACTTGGCGGATGTCCAATCTCAATTCTATACTTGCACTCAACAACGAAAAACAAATCATTCGTATGCTTTTGTTCATTTTCTTCTGTGTAGCATTTTTCGGGATTTTGTCGACAATGACAGCACTGGTAGCAGACAAACGGGAGGAAATAGCTCTACTCAAAGCACTGGGCATGACTCCCACAGAAGATGCTTTATCTTTTGGGCTAACTGGATTATTTTTAGGATTATCGGCTTCGGCATTAGGATCCTTTTTTGGAATTATATTAAGTTTAAATTTCAATCGCATTGTTCGTGCAGTCGAAGCGGTGATCAATGGTCTTATTCAAACTTGGCTAACCCTGACCAACCAGCCTCCCATTGCACCTTTTACGTTTCTCAATCAAAAAGTATATTATCTTAAAGAATTTCCCATCTTACTTCAAGCAGGTGATGTTTTTTTTTCTTGCTTTTTAGCGGTGTCATGTGTTTTGCTAGCATCTCTTTACCCTGCAGGGCTGTCACAAAAATTCAAGCCAGCAGAAATTTTACGGAAAGAGTAGAGATATGATGAAACAAAAAATTATTTCAGCCCACAAGCTGACAAAAATTTATAAACATCCTTCAGGTAATGTTACAGTACTAAAAGATACAGAATTTCACGCCTTCAAAAAAGAAAGTGTCGCCATCACAGGAGAAAGCGGTCGTGGAAAAACAACATTGCTTTACTTGCTGGCAGGATTGGATTCAGCAGATTCTGGAAGCATCGAACTCAATGGCACAAGGATCGATATGCTTTCTGAGCGCAAAATGGCAGTATTTCGTTCAGAAGAAATTGGTTTTATTTTTCAGCATCACTTTTTGCTTTCGGATCTTGATGCGCTATCAAATGCTCTTTTGCCTCTTCGAATTACCAAGCAATTAAATGAGACTTCTATTGAAAGGATAAAAAACCTTTTTGAAAAACTGGGACTATCCCAACGGATGACTCATAAACCTCACGAACTTTCAGGAGGAGAAAGGCAACGGGTTGCAGTGATTCGAGCTCTGGCAAACAATCCATCTATTATTTTCGCAGATGAACCAACAGGTTCTCTCGACAAAGAAAATGCCCTTCATCTAGAAGAAATTTTGTTTGATCTTGTACGCGAACATAGTACAACATTGATTATTTCAACACACAGCAGTCGACTTGCCGAACATTCAGAACGCATTGTCCGAATTGAAGATATTTCAGGAGTAAGGTGATGCTGGCTGAATTTTATTCCACCTCAAAAATTAATTTATTTTTGGATGTCCCGGGGCGGGATCCTGTTGATGGTTATCATTTTATTAACAGTATTTTTTATGAAATTCCTTGGGGAGATAAAATACAAATTTTTTCCGCCCATACTGATGAAACATTATTTCTTAACAATCCTCAAAATTTAATAGCAGAAAAAAATACAGTTTCTGAAGCATTATATTTATTTAAAGAACAATTTGGAATAAAACACTCTTTCAAAATTATTATTGAAAAAAAAGTTCCATTAGGTGCAGGATTAGGAGGAGGATCAGGTGATGCTGGCGCTGTTTTGAAATTTTTATGCAAGCACTACGGAATAAATATTATAGAATGCTTATCCATTGCACAAAAAGTTGGAAGTGATGTACCTTTTTTTCTTTATGGAGGAGCAGCATTGGTTCAAGAGAAAGGAGAAAAAATTGTTCCTCTTGACCAAGTGATAGATGAACAAGTTCAAATATTAGTAGTAACTCCAAACATACATATATCCACGAGAAATGCTTTTGAAAGTTTAAAAAATATATCTAAAAATCTTGATAATTCAAAAAAAATAGAAAATTTTTTAAAAAAACAAGTTTGGAGTCTTGATTTTTTAGAAAAAAACGTGTATAATATTTTTGAATTAAATATTAAAGAATTGAATGAAAGGCTTGATGAATTTCGCTATTTTCTTCAACAATTCAATCAAAACTTTATGGTAATGACAGGTAGCGGTTCCAGTTTTGTGCTCTTCTATTCGGATAAGCAAATTTTGGAAAAAGCCGTTCACAGCTTAAAAACTATAGAGTGTAATCTATTATATTTTTACAAAAATTGATACTCATCAAATTTGGATGTGAAAGGAGCTTAACATGGAAATCACAGATATCCGCATTAAAAAAGTAGAAGGGGATGCTAATAAGTTACAGGCCTATGCATCAGTAACATTTGACGACTGCTTTGTTATCCACAATATTAAAATTATCGATGGTAGAGAAGGGTTATTTATTGCAATGCCTTCCCGTAAAACACGTAGTGGTGAACTGAAAGATGTAGCACATCCTATCAATTCAGAATTTCGTGATCGCTTACAAAGCGCTATTCTTGAAGCTTATCACGCAGAATAATAAAAATTATTTTTTATTTGAGTTCGTTGGGGTGTAGCCAAGTGGTAAGGCATCTGGTTTTGGTCCAGACATTCGGTAGTTCGATCCTATCCACCCCAGAAAATAAAAACCTACTTTATAAAGTAGGTTTTTATTTATTAGTTAACATTTATGTATTACCAACTAACCCACTTTCACTTGAACAGATATTGATCTTTCTCCCCTATTTACCATAGAAAATGCCATGCTTTCGCCTACCCAATTTTTCGATACACTAAAAGTATCAAACAAGCTTGCTCTACGGATCCTCCATAAGCAACATTAATATTGTATAAATTAGGTCTTACTCCCACAAAGATTGCATGATAAGCTTCGACATATTTAATCTACCTTCTGACCATTAGTCAAAAGATCAATATACGTATTATGAGCAACATTGCCAGTTCTTTGATGATTAAAACCATCATAAGTTCTAAATATACCATTATATGGATCCGGTAATTCAATTATCCTAGTGAAGAATTAGGCTGAATTTTTCATCGCTAATGCCACTGCCTTGTGCTGTCTCCATTTCAATTATTATCCAGCACATAATCACCAAACGTACATGTTTTATTGTCTTTCCTCCAGGATTATTTATATCTGAATGACCCCCACCTTGACTGGGTTTATAAACCATTCCATTAGTCCATGCAGTAACCGTTATCAACAGGAAACCAACAAGTAGAACGACCTAAGTGAATCCAACCCGACATCTTGAAAGAAGCAAAGCTATGATTAAGGCAATTATAAGCTCCTGAAACATGTTTGAACACAACAGTACCTTTTAAATCTGTAGACAGAATATTAGTAACCCAAAGAGAATATACTCCTTTTGTTTCCACAGAATTTTTCTTTTGGGCATGATGTAATAGTTTCTTGTTATAATCAAATGTTAAAAATTCTGTAGAATGGTGGTCATATGTATATTAAGGATTGTTATCAGGATATAAAAGTATCCATTCATCATTATACATTGTAGCAAAAGATTCCAAAGCCTTTTCATTATCGATCAGTTGTTTGATTGGGGATCGAAGTTCATTTTGAAAGTGTTAATAGCAAGATCATCCTCAATTCGGTACGGGAATTGAGGAACTGCAGGTTGCACTACATATAAAAATCGATTGTTCAAAGGAGATAAAGCAGCACCCGTAAGCAATAATATTTCACTTTTTGTGCTACTAGAGCTGTTATTTTAGAAATCTTTAACAACAGATCTCAATATGTCCATTAGTTTTAGAAATAACTTATACTGCTGTTATAGCCAGATTAAATACAAATTCTTCTGTCGTGTGATCAACATAAGCTTTATTTGTATTAAGACTCACAATTGTATATTGACTAATTCCTTCAAAATTTCAGAAGTTCGTTCTGCAGCGCTCTTTAGGTAGAACATCATTTTATTGTTTTCTATAGAAATATTCATATCAATTGTGTACAATTCAGATTTTAATGTAGCTAGATTCTGGTTAGAAATGAGCGCTATTTTATTATCCTTAAATTTCATGCCATAATACCAATTATTAAAAGTAATTGACCATCCATTTCTCAGCTGGAAAATACCTGAATCACTACTTGTATTTTCAATAATTTCAAAATCAAATCAATAAGATCTAGTAGTATTTGTAATAAATAATACTGTTGCTGTACGTTTTGAAGTATCAAAAATATAGATTGTCGTTGCTTCTGGATCGTAAATATAACGGAGTTGTTTGAAAATCGTACAAACGTACCACACCAGGTGCAACTCGTCTCACCAACATCTAACAATAATGCAGTTCTTTCAATAATATTCCATTGTCGTGCCTGATTTATTGCTTGAAGGCTTTGTTTTACTTCTGCAGTATCAGACCCAAATGCCAACCGTCCTAGATTGCGCTTAACAGCATTATTTTTTGATAATACTATCACAATAAATTTATCTCCAAACGATCCACAACCTGTCAATTTAATACGCCATTTGTATCAGAGTGGTCTTCTATCATTGTGTAGACATAAACGTCTCTATGGTGAAATCTTGGACAACAGGTGTAGTAACATACTGCACTTTGATAGTTTTCTTATGGGGTCGAGTTTTACATTAGTCACTGCTAACGAAGAATAATGCGAATCATCTGCACTTTCCGCAATAGAATTTTGCAAAAATGAAACCCATGTATCCGAACCTCTTGTTATTGCTGTGTTTAGCAATCTTTTTCCCAAGCATTCTCTTGTTTGACGTTTATATAATTTTATTCACTTAATTTGTTAAGTTCTTCCTGAGCTTTCCATCGGCTTATCCCCAAACCCGACTTTCATCAGCCTGTCATTAACAGCTGTTCCTAACTCCATAGCTATATATTTGTGAGTAAATTGAGCATTATTTCCCATGATCAGTTGAAATATCCCGCGAGTTGCTGAATCATCTTGTTTTCATCTCATATACAAAATCCGTAGCTGAGATCGAACTAAAAGTACCAGGACTTCCATGAACAGTAATTTTTATATTAGTGTAGCAAGCATGATTTTGTACGGTATTTGCTTCAAATTTTAAGAATACATAATTATTGCCATCATAAGACAAATTCTCACCTGTATTACCAGACAAAATACGCCATTCCGTAACCTTCACAGCGCTAACAATTGCTTCAGCTTCGGGCATTGCCAAAGTTTGTTTTTGGAAACTCCATCGTTTATTGTTTTCAAGTTTTTGCCGTAATTCTTTTATCTTTACTATAGCATCAGCCTCTTGAGAACCTTGATGCGACGCCACGATTCTTGCATCATTTCCTGATGCTGAGTTGCCCAAATCCAGATAAACTATTCTATCATCATACCGATTTTCAACGCTACCCGCCAGTACAAAAATCCCTTTTATCTCAGAAATGGAATCTTTCATTCCTACTCGACATGTTTCATCTTTATAACCACTGACATTTGCAGAAACGATTCTTGCTGTTTTTTGAGCTGTATCAAATATCCAATGCTCCACTTTGGGGGATCATAACAACAGTAAGATGTTGATTTATAATAATTAGGATCCATTACTAACTTGGTTCATATGCGACCAGATGCAGATACTATTACCTTCACATCGAATACCGTACTAGATTTATCAGAATAATTCCAAAAAGACCTGTATTTTTTCTCAAATTCATTACTTGTTTCGGTTGGCAAAACGTTTCATGCATAAAAACTTACTTTTTTAGGAAATTCCACCCGCCTCAACTTTCATTTCCACAAAATGTTTATACCATGGAGCTGTTTGATCGCCTTCTGCAGGCTTCAAGTAAAAACGAGATTGCAATTCTTTTTTTAACTTCCGTATCCGTTAGATTCTGAAAATCTGACGAATCTTTCGAAAATATAACATTATATCTATATGATTTATTCATTGTTCTTTTTGCAATGGCAACAGTAGCAGTTTGTTCCAATGCATTAAAAACAATTCCTTCGTATCCTCTGAATCATAAATTTTTTTTTCGTCCAATTTTACTACAGATCCCTATGACGACTGCTTTACACGAGTAGTGGAATCGTTTCTACTATCTGCACGATACAAAATATGATCATTTTGCATTAAATCTGCTTCTTTAATAAAAATTTGTATGTGCTGTCTTAAGAACATTTTGGACGTTATCAAAATTTCGACCTCCATCAAACTGAGCAATTTTTGTTGCACCAGGCGTTTTCTTCCATCACCGAAAAACCAACAAATTTTCCATTATATTCCCCTGAACTCGAAAGATATAAAATCGTATTACTTACTTTCGACCTACAATCTGAATTAGTATGCATGACTTCATAATTATATATTACTTCATTAGTTATGTCTTTCATTACCATCAGTACTGTTGTGTCGTATAGCAGGTAACTACCTATCTGCACTTGACCTCTAGCAGATGGTTTCGTTGCTAATGTATCGAGTTTGACATAAATATGCTCTCTCGAAAAAGCATTAGATACTGCCGATTCAACTGCCTTTGCTGACAATGGAGCATCCAAACGTGTATGATAGTGTGGAGTTGTTGGTTTATTATTTTTTGCTTCGTCTACAGTGTTATTATTAGTGCCTATAATGCTTTATTTGCAGTTGTTACTGTTTCGGTTGTTACATAAAATGATCTACATAAGAATCATAAGACACACTGATCACTGTACCCGCATTATTCGGATCATCTGTTTTTATTTCTGTTGTATTTTTGACTTAATTAGTTTAAATGTGCCTTCAGTGTTTCCGACACCTCTCTGCAGTTCCAATTCATAACATGATACAGTTGTTACTGTAGATCCTCCAGAATCCTGAATTTCCATTACAACTACTTCCATCGTATCAGAATCAAACCACCAAACTTTCGTATTATTTTCCAAATAATAATTATTATTCAGCTGCACCCAAGGCGAAATACCTGATAAAGTTTTCACAATTTTATTGGCACGTGGTACTACAGATTGCTAGTGCAAATTTTGGATTGTTTGTGTTTCCAATTCTTGTTATGTCATGCTTCTGTCTGGCTCAATTTCCACCAATGCGCAGACGTTATTTTACAACTGTACCTAACACTTTACAGCAAAAAATGGTCTTCAAAAGGGTGTGATGCATCAGAATAGTCCTAATTACGGTAAAGTTTGATTGTTGGCATTTTCTAGCAAAAATATACCTTTATCTTCTGAATAGTTGCCTATTATTTTAATTTTATATGTTGATGACATCAACATCGAATTAGTTAATATTTTTGCTTGGACTCTCCACGTGTTATCACAACACACGTTGCAGCTGTTGTTCCAAATAAATATCGTCAATACATTAAAAACTGTTTTAATAAATTATATAAAAAAGAATTGCCATTATATCAAGCATTTTTATTAGATAAAAATGAGATTAATACAAGTTTTCAAATTGATATTGAAAATAACTCAAATTTCTTACAATATAATGATAAAATAAAAGAAAAGTTGATTTATGGTGGTAAAAGCAGACAAAATTTCCAATATCCATGATATATTTTTACTGAGCAGTTCCAACAGTATTAAAAAGCCTATAAATTTTGACAGACGTAGTTGATATCAATTTCATAGGCCTGAAAAGGGAATAATTAAAGGAATCCGTTTTAACATTATTCAAGAAGCTAGCATCAATAAAGCATTGATATTTAAGATTGAAACAGAATTGCAAGCAGCAATTAAACAATTAAATAGTCTATCAGAAAATTCTATTGAGATGATTTCTATAATTATCTATCATATTCAAGCACTTAATAGTTCCCATACAAATAACATTTTACAACATTAACCTTTTCCTATATGTCTTTAAGAAATTTATACGATAGATAAAGACTCTATTTTAGAAATATTAAAAGATTTATAATAATGAATTAAAACACCTATTAGTAAAACATAAAAAGCATTGTTATCCTGATGATTATAACGGAAGGAAAATTCATCGATATATCTTTGCAGGTATTTCAGGGAAATGTGGTGATAAATGCCGTAGACGCCTCGTTTTAGTGTTTCCCAGAAGGATTCTACGGAATTTATATGAATTCCGTTCCTTGAAAATTCGAATTTATGATTAATTATTCGGTGAAAGAATCTCAAATCCTTGTCTGAGATGTTGTATCCCTTTGGTTTTTGATTCTTTCTATTGTGGGCAAGGCTACTTCGGCATAAACTTTCTTATTATCTCGATCGACAATTCCGAAACAGGGGGCTTTTTTGTTCCTCGCCATCTCTCATTTGGTGTAACATCCTCCAAGTGGTAGGATAAGAAATACTAAGGTCTCTTTGTACCTGTTTCTCTGATATTCTTTTCTTGGCATTTAAAAGTAATATAATCGCTAAAAACTACTCTTGTAACGAAATCTTCGTATCATGAAAGATGCTTTCAACCGTGACTAAAACAGTTTCGGAACTCTCCACAATGAAACTCATTGATATTTATTGTTTATATAAATATGAGAAGAATACCAATAAGAACAAACAGACTTTCCATTCCAACAAAGTCTTCCAGATACTTTAATACAAAAAACTTGATTGCGGAGAAATTTTTTCTAAAACGGATAATATATTCATACCCCCCCCCCC
>NZ_FOKY01000012.1 GCF_900112165.1 Brevinema andersonii | reverse complement strand
AGCAACAATACTACACTTTATATAATACCAAAATATAATACAAAAGTCAACCTACCCAAAACCAAAGTTGTCTTTTCTATAAAAATATTATAAAAAAGCTCCTAAAATAATTTATTGCAATTTTCTGGCATATCATTTAAAATTGTAAGAAGGCAGGAGGAGGATCACATGCCGGAGCGAATTACTTCAAGAATTCAAAGTATTAACGATAGAATTAAGGAAATCGAAAAATTCAACAAAGTAGCTTCTACAAGACAAAAAAATATACCTAAACAAAAAAAAACAGAAACTACAAAATTTTCTGACATCCTCAAAGAAGTTATGGACTCAAAATCCCTTCAAACAAATTCCATCTTCAGTGATTCTTCTCTCACAGAAAACAAACTTTTAGATAATAAAATAGATTCATTAGGGAATATGTACCAGCAGTTGAATTCTACTACCAATAGCAACTCAAATTGGAACAATATAATTGTACAAGCAGGTAAAAAATATAATCTCGACCCGAATTTAATCCGGGCTATTATTCAAGTTGAATCCGGTTATGATCCGAATGCCATTTCCCATGCCGGAGCTCAAGGCCTAATGCAGCTCATGCCAGATACCGCCAAAGATATGAACGTTACAAACGTTTTCAATCCTGAGGAAAATATTTTCGGAGGCACGCGTTACTTCCGGGAAATGCTCGACCGATACCGTGGGGATTTAGTCAAAGCTCTAGCAGCTTACAACGCAGGCCCCGAAGCCGTAGATAAAGCACGCGGCATTCCTAATTATACTGAAACACAATTATATGTACCGCGCGTTTTGAACGCTTACCATGCCATCAACAAAGAGGAATAATATGCAGATTTGGTACAAAGTTTTCCTTTTGCTGCTGTTGAACGTTGCAATTGCAGGATTTGCGCTGTATTTTTTCGATTTTATGCGCATTATCGATTACCGCACGCTTTTTGCAGACACTGCGAAATTAACACTAAAAGTTTCACACAAAATAGAAGATCCTTTGTTGCTGGAAAAAGAAGAGCTCAACAAAAAATGGGAACTGCTGGCCATCAAAGAAACAGAAATTTCCAACAAAAATTCGTCACTTGAGTTGAATATTCTTGCTTTAGACGGAGAAAAAAATAAACTGCTAGAAGAAAGAGAAGCTTTTCTCAATGAACAAGCCGCTGCTGCACTCAAAAAAGAAGAAGAAAGCGCTTACGACAAACGTATCGCAGAAATTGCAGTACAAATAGCAGGAATGCCTCCTCAAACGGCTGCTGAAATTTTGAATTTGCAAGATGATTTACAGGTAGTAGACACTTTCCGAAAAATGGACGAACTTGCTGCAATGAACGGTCAAGCTTCTACAGTTCCGTTTTTACTGACTCTGTTGAACCGCGAAAAAGCAGCTCGGGTTCAAGCCTTGATGCTTGCAGCTGCACAGTGACATGACGACACAAACTGTTTTTTCCTTAGAAGAACTTTATCGATTTTCTCTGCTGCTGCTTGAGCCAGAAATCCCAAAAACTATCGTGCTTCAAGGAGAGCTCGGCTCTGGAAAAACGTCTTTTGTGCGGTGTTTTCTTCAACAGTTCGGGCTACAACAAGAAGTTACAAGTCCTACATTCACGCTGATGAACATTTACAGCAATCATGAAATTATCATTCATCATTTTGATTTATACCGCATCAATAATGCCGCCGAAGCCAGCGAATGGGGATTTGAAGAATTTGTCCGCGACTGCGATTATGCGTTTATCGAATGGGCAGAACGCGCCCAAGAACTAATTCCTACACCTCATACGTTTGTCCAGTTGGAGTACGGTTCGTCCCCGGAAGCCCGGCTTGTCAGCTTGAGTATCCGGAATTAACTTTCACAGCTGAAACAACATTCCAAATCCACAGTGCCAAAGCTGCTGCTGCAGATACTAAAATAACAATCCGGGAAAATAGCAGACCTTCAACTGGGCGATGGTAGAATACTTCCAAACGCTGCGTACCTGCAGGAATAAAAACTGCCTGCTGGATACCATTCACAGGAATCAACGAAACATCTTCTCCATCAAGAAGCGCTGTCCAACCCTTATCAGCCAAGTCACCAAAATATAAAATTTTATCATCATCAAAACCTAATGTTACTTCATAGCCGTTGTAAGCGGTACGTTCTACTTGTGGAACCGTATGATTTCCAGCAGGAGCTTCGGGAAGTTCGCCCGTATCCTCAGCAACAGGTCTGAAATTGCGAACATTTTTCAACTCATTAGCCAAATCTTGATATATGTACAAGTCATAAACAAGCTTGACACCATCGAAAAGAGCAAAACGCGGAAGAGTTTCCCGAAGCTCGTAGACGGACACAAAACTAGCAATACCCTGAAGATTAGTAATAAAAATAGCATCTGCTTGCAGATTTTGGGCAAAAATCTCTTCTATTTGGCTACCTACTAGCAGGTACTTGACATTGCCAAGAAACCATAGCCGTTTGTTCATTTCCCAGATCGAATCGTTACTATCAAAAGCTTCGATACTGTCAAAAGAGCTTTTGAAAAAATTTTTATAGCCCTCATCCAGACGCGAAATAGGAATACGCCCAAATGAATTGATATCAAAATATGGAAAAGCATACGTAAGATCATAATTATTTTCAGGGTAAAGACCCTGCTCGATAACCGTACCGATTGGTGCAGGAGATTCAGTAAGGTTTGGCAAGTAAAGACTGCCCGAAATCCTGTAACGCGGATCCTGATTTTTCAGCAGAAAATCAATTAGAGGTGTTTTTGGATAGAACTGTGCTTCATCGACATACGTACGCTCGATATAAAATCGATTAGACATATACAAGTTCCAGCAAGCTAGCACTAATACTCCAAGTGGTAAAAATTTGGCATACTGCCTTTTAAAATAAGCCACCAAAAATAACGCCCATGTAGCTAAAAACAGTACTGACATATTAAGCACGGAATTAATACGTCCAGAAAGTGCTGCATCGACAAGATTTCTGTCGCGACCGAGAACTTTGCGAATAGAGGAAGTTTCACCCCCTTTAGTAGCAATCAGCACCGCCAGCCACAGTAACGACAAAGCCGCAACCGCAGTTATAGCATAAAATACGGCTTTTTTGGTTTTTTCTTTATCGGAGCCTGCTAAAAGAGTTCTCACAGCATCCAGCCCAATCGCCGCAGCAATGCTCCAGCTTAATCCTGTGATGCTAAGGAATTTCGCAGGGACACGAAGCTTATTCATACCAGGCAGATGATACCACAACCAGTAAAACGGCGTACCCGGAAAATATTTGCCAAATGACAGCAGTAGCGCAGCTAATCCCGCAATGATGAAAAATCGAGCATTTCTATTGTTTTTCCATGCAAAAACAACTGCAAATATCAGAAATACAACCACAAAAAATCCTAGCGAATCGGTATTGCCCGATAAAGGTTTATCACCGTAGTAGGGAAATAAAGGCTCGGTTGTGCTGAGTCCGTGATAACCAAACGCCAGCGAATCGAGTAGTTCGGCAGGAGGAAACGACCAACCTGTTGAGAATTCCCATGAACCTTCATTGGCAATAAATTCCGAATTTGACCAAAATTTTAAAGTCGGCATAAAAATAAGCAGCCCAACAACAGGTATGGCAATCAAATAGGAAAATATTTCCTTAAACCCTCCTTTCGAAAAAAAAGGCGGCTTAAAAGAGATGCTATTATTTTGAAAAAGCAGAAATAATATCCACGCTCCACCCAGAACAGTGCCATATATGGCACGTTGAGGCTCACCGAGCATCATCTCTGCCCAAAAAATCCCAGCCCAGATAGCAGACAAAGCTCTGACAAACGGAGATTTAGTTTTTCCATCGGCAATTATGGTGAGACTGAGCAGAAATCCTGGTGTCATAGGAATCGCAGAAATCGCCGGGGCATGCCCGCTATAGACTAGAGACAAAACATGTGGCAAAAAGGTATATGAAATTGCACCAAACAAAGCTGGTAAAGTGCCTATGCTCAAACGCTTGATAAGAGAGCAGGTTAAAAATCCAGACAACACCAATGCAATAATATAAACCCATACAACATAAGGTTTACCAGTGACAGCAAGAACCGTAGTATAGAGGTCAGGATTAGGAACATTAAAAATATAGCCTAACCAATAGACTGGAAAAAAGTGATAGCCCTGACCAGACTGCAGAGAACGAAGCAGCATCATACGCATGGAAACATTATCATCAGTGCCTTGAAGAATAAGTCCAGAAAAACTTTCACGAAAAAGCAAAGCAATCATAACTGTTAAAATCGTTCCTAAAAAAAGATAAATACCATATTGTTTTGCTAATTTTTGCATAATTTTCCTTCTAATTTTTTTATATCATGAATATTTTTTTCTTTTTTGTCAATTTAAGGACTTGTAAATTATTAGAAATTATGTTAAATTATGTTATATTATTAGGGAGAAATCTTAAAAGGACATAAAATGAAAAAAATATTTTTACCAGCATTGATTTTTCTAGCATTTGCAGCATGCAATAATAATTATTATGAATACAAACTGCGCAGAGAAATGCACCGGCAACAGATGCAGATGCTTAAACAACAAAGTCAGCAGATAAATAGTGGACAACAACCTACTTTCAGGCAACAACAATTTGCAGATTTAGAACGATGTTACCAAAAACTCGAAAGAAAAGTTCAATCTATGTTTAATCGATAAATAATCGGAGTATTGTGTGATAGGGGTTATCGGCGCAATGCCGGAAGAAATTGAATTAATAAAAAAAAATATGTCCGAAATTAATACTCAAACAATAGGGTCGATGCAATATCATATAGGCAAAATTTATGATGAACCTGTAGTTTTGTGCCTTTCCGGCATAGGAAAAGCTAATGCAGCGGCAGCAGCTACTATTCTTATCCACGTTTTCAAAGCTCAAGCCCTTATATTTACAGGGGTTGCCGGGGGAGTACAGCCTCATTTGAACATTGGAGATATTGTTATCGGGACCGATTTTTTATATCATGATTTTGACGCTCAAGCATTAGGTTATACAATTTCCGAAATTCCTGACGAAAAAATTTCCTTATTTCCTGCTAACACCTTTATTTCAGAAATAGTATTAGAAATTGCACGAAAAGCTTTTGGTAGTCATTGTATTCACTACGGCAGAATCATCAGCGGCGATCAATTTGTTGCCGATAACGAAAAAATAATTTTCTTTCGAGAACAATTCAACGCATTTGCAGTTGATATGGAAAGCGCTGCTGTAGCCCACATTGCTTACAAGAACAACATCCCATGCTGTATTATCCGGTCTGTCAGCGACAAAGCAGACAGCAATGCTTCCACTACTTACGACAATTTTTTTGTCGGGGCCGCTCAAAAATCATCATATATCGTTATGCAGATTATCAAGCAGGGTGATTTTCGAGTCCTTTTCAATGAACTTTAAAGGAATATAATATGACAAACCCAGTTATAGAAACCTTACTCAACCATCGGACAGTTCTATTATTCGATCCGAACAAAGCTGTGCCTCAAGAAATCCTTGATGATATCATTAAAGCAACACAACAAGCTCCTACCGCTATTAGCGGACAGCAATATTCAATTATTGTAATCCGGGAAAAGGAAAAACGCCAATTTATTATGGAATTCGCTAAAGGCCGTGGCGGTTTTCAGCAGCATATTACCGACTCTCCTGTTTTTTTATTGTTTGTCATCGATTTTTACAAAGCGTCTCTGATAAGTAAAAAAGAAAACATCCCTCTCAAAATTACGGATTCTATAGAAGGGATTCTTGCAGGGTCAGTGGACGTAGGAATTGCACTAGGAACAGCAGTTGCGGCAGCCAAAAGTTTTGGGTTAGGTACTGTTTGCATCGGAGCTATCAGAAATCATGATTTAACCGCTCTCATCAGCGAATTCCGATTGCCTAAGTATACATTTCCGTTGGTAGGGCTATGCATTGGATATCCAACGGAAGAAGGCAAAAAAATTAAAATTCATCCGCGCCTTCCCTTGAAAACATTTGCTCATCAAGAATATTACAATACCGAAGTCTTTGATGATTTCGATGCGGTTTTGAATCAATACAACCGTCAAATTGCTGATCATGGTAAAAAATTAGGCACTGCATCATCATGGACGGAATTTGTTGCACAAATTTATGGAAACAACTTTCCTATACATTTGATTCAAAATTTCTGTAATCAACATTTCAGCATATAAAAGAGGAACATATGCAGAAAGAAATAGGGCTCAAACTTATAACTGGTAGAAGTAATCCGAAACTTGCTCAAAATATTGCATCATATATGGGTATCAGTCTTGCTGATATTTATATTACCGAGTTTGCAGACGAAGAAATTTTTGTCCGAATCGAAGAAGATGTCCGCGGTCAACATATTTTTGTTGTACAGTCAACATCAAATCCCGGATATAAAAACTTATTCGAATTGCTTGTCATTATTGATGCTTTGAAACGTGCTTCAGCAGGTCAAATTACTGCTGTTATCCCTTACTACGGCTACGCGCGACAAGAACGAAAAACAGAATCTCGTGTTCCTATTACAGCAAAGTTGGTAGCAAATCTTCTTACCGAAGCTGGAGCTCAACGTATCGTAACTATGGATTTGCATGCTTCTCAAATTCAAGGATTTTTTGATATCCCTGTTGATCACTTGTTTGCCAGCTCTATTTTTCTTGATTATGCTCGTCACACCCTCAAAGCAAACTCTGATTGGGTTGTAGTATCACCGGATGTCGGAGGTCTAGAACGTGCTCGGGCTTTCGCTAAGCACTTTCAAGCAGGCATTGCTGTCTTCGATAAAAGGCGAGAACGTAAAAATCAGGCAGAAGTCCTAAATTTGATTGGTGACGTGCAGAACAAAAATACGATTCTTATTGATGATATGATCGACACTGCCGGTACCATATGTCAAGCTGCAGCACGACTGAAAGATATTGGAGCTCGTAATGTTCATATTATGTCATCACATGCTGTACTTTCTCAGAATGCACCAGAACGTTTGAAAGAATCTTCTGCAGATAGTGTAGTCGTAACAGATACAATAGAAATCTCTGAAACAAAACGAAATATTATCGGAAAAAAGTTGACCGTACTTGAAGCAGCTGGGTTATTCGGGGAAGCCATAGAACGTATTTATGCGAATCGCTCTATCAGTACGTTATTCCTACAGGCGAAAAAAGTCTGATTTTAAAGTCTATCTTGAAATTTTTGAACAGCTTCTATATATTCAGCTAGCTGACGTGCATTGCCATCATTGATCATACTGCTCATTTGTTCGATTTCGCGCTTCATAAACGACAACACACGCAGAATATTTTCCTTATTAGCAATAATATCAATGGCTTGGTTTTGAACATTTTGAATGGGCAGTTCGGCGAAATTGCGCAAAGAACGATTATAAAATCCAAAAAACAAGGTATCAGCCCAGCTATCTCTCTGAAGAATACGCATATACAAATTAGTTAACAAAAAAATTCCTTGTGTTGTAGCAGAAAAAATTTCATCGTAAAATTCTGCAGAAGTAGGTACAATAACAGCCTTAAAATGCTGCCAAAAATCCCGAATTTTTTCGAGAACCTCAGAATTTCCATCACTGACAACCGCAACAATTTTATCCTGAAATAAATCACTTCGAATAGCTTCCGAATCCATAAGATCAATAAACGTAAATACACTAGCAAAGAAACATTTATTTTTCAACAAATAAGA
Organism: Brevinema andersonii; assembly: GCF_900112165.1. NCBI lineage: Bacteria > Pseudomonadati > Spirochaetota > Spirochaetia > Brevinematales > Brevinemataceae > Brevinema > Brevinema andersonii. The sequence goes on along the minus strand of NZ_FOKY01000012.1, from coordinate 24,255 downwards.
AGCTTTCTCAAAAAAATCCGCTTTAATAGCTTGAAAATCCATAATTAAGGTTTTTGAATCAATAAAACGGCGGATGCTTTTGAGAATTTCAAGATTTTCGGAACTTCGGGAACCTAAAAGAATATAATCAGCGTTTTCAAGAATCGCTTGAAGACCGTCAGAAAGAGGTGATAAAATACGCTCTTTGCGATATTGAGATTGAATAAAATCCGGTGCATCAGGACACAAAATTATACACGCAGGATAGAGTCGCCTAATACCCTCAGCCAGCGATGCTGTAATATTGTTCCATCCATAAATAACAAGTTTCTCCACACTCAACCTCTTCTTGTAGATACATTATCGAATTTAATTCTAAAACATAAAAATAAAAAATGCAATTTTTCGGTGCTGTTTTTGCAAAACTTTGAAAAATAGGTTATACTTTGATAAATATTTTAAATGAAAAGAGGCTTTTTATGGCTTTGGAATCCTCAAAAAAAATATCATGGCCGCTCGCAATTGGGATTTTAGTGGTTATGGGACTGGCGTTGTACCCGCTGGTTGAAAACTACAAATACAACGACCACAGCAAAAACTGGCTCAATCATGACTATGGAAAAAATCTACTTTCATCAACTGAAGAATATTCGGTTTTCATGACCGAAGGTGGCGATAATCAAGTGTTTTCTTCTTTATATTTCACTTATGCTGAGAAATTGAGGCAGGATTTGTTTCCGTACGACCAAAAAGGCAATATTTATAAAAAAATTTACGGAGATCTTCGCTATGTTTCGTTGGAAACCCTCAACAACCGACAAAATGCCGTAGATCGTGGTTTATTCACAGGAGAGGAACCGTTTTACGAAGATATACGCAGCCCTGAACCTCCGTATTTCGTGCCTTACGCACTGGGAAAACCTTCAACTTATCTGACTTGGAAGCGCCCGAATCCTCAAGAATTGGGAGATTTTTACTATAAAAATTACGGACAAATGTACAAAGTACAGCCAATCCGTTATGCACTAGTAGACCTACTACAGATCACCAAAGAATCCAAAATTAATTACCTGCGCAAACACCTGACAGACGTACTCGGACGCCCGATCAACGACCAAGAATGGAATCGCTGGACTAACGAGCTTATTCAGGAAGGGTTAGTTAGCCGTGATGGTGCAAATCTTGTGTTCAAAAGAATGTACCACAAACCCTTCGTGAAAGATCCTAGGGAAACTTTCATTACACGCTGGGACGATATCGAAAATATCGAATACCTTGATTATCTATCACGGGAAATCATTACGAGTTATGCCTATGAATTGGTGATGTTTTTAAGCGATGAAATTAAAAATTACGAATATCTCTACGAACGAGAAGATACTCTTTACTTAAAAACAGAATTCAAGCAGAAACTGGACGAATTGTGGGATGAAGTTTGGTATTACGCGGACCTTGCAGTTCGGACAGGTCATGATTCGAGTTCTATCCTGCATAATTTAGGCATTTTCTACCTTACTATCAATGACAATTTTATGTATCAAACAAACGACTATACACCTCAAGCCATTGAGGTGTGGGAAAAAGTCACCAAACAATTCCCATATTCGTGGGCGACGTATAATGTACTTTTTTGGAGCTATCTGCAGCAGGCATTCAAATATCCAGCACAGGCAACGCAATATCTCGAGGCATTTGATGACCAGCTTAAAGCGATGACCAACTCTATGAAACATTGGAAAACAATGAAAAAAAATCTACTTAAATCGCAGCCTTATCAGGCTGTTGCAGCTCTAGTCAACATGAGAGACAATTTCACACAGTTAGGAGGCGAAACATTTGCACGGGAAGCCCAAAATATTCAGACACTCCTTCAAAAACCAGCTGATGAAATCGATATTAACCAAGTGATCAGTTACTTAACAAAAGTAATTAATCGTTTGATTTTTTCGTATGATAGAGAACTATTTGAAAATTTTATTGCTAACTGGACAATGCTTTGGAATAAGAAAAAAAATGATCCCATATACAGACAATGGCATATTCGTACTTTAGGAGATATTGCAGGCTACCGGGAAATTGTCGACCAAAATCTTTACCGTAAAACACTAAACGAAGCATCAAGCTTATTACCGACAGTTGCAAAGACTCAGGAAGATCTAGCAACAGCGATTTCTATGAGCAAAATTGCAGAAGCAGTCGGCGATCAAAGAGCTCGGAATCATTATATGCAGCAGTTTAATCGCGATGCTAAAAATATCCTAACTCCACAAGATTATGACCAAATTCAAAAACAAATGCAAAATTATTTTAATGAAAAATTATAAAAATTTTGATACACATATATTCAATAAAGTTGATAAAGTGTTACTCAGTTTGTATTTTATATTTGTAGCCATTGGATTAGTATTTATGTTTGGTATTTCGCGCTATGCAGGCAATGTTTTAGGATTCGCTCCTTCATTGATCTTTCTAAAACAGCTGATTTTTATTATTTTTTCTGTGCTTGTGATGCTTTTTTTTACTAGACTTGACTACAGAATAACACGTATTCTTGTCAAGCCGCTAGTTTTCCTAACTTTGCTGATTTTAGTACTGGTTTTTGTACCGGGAATAGGCTTAGAGGCAGGCGGAGCAAAGCGCTGGATTAATTTTCGTTTTTTTTCGTTTAACCCGTCCGAACTTGCTAAAATAACTATGATTATTTATTTAGCGCATATTCTGGTGAAAAAACAAAATAGTTTGACAAATTTCACTTTTGGATTGCTGCCTCCTCTGCTTTTGGCAGTGATTATCTTCATGATAACCCTCCTTCAATCAGGATTCTCTATTGGTGCTGTGATCATTAGTGTAGTATTTGCGATGTTTTTTATTGGGGGAGCTTCAATAAAACATATCATTAGTATTGGGTTTTTGTCACTCCCTGTGATGGGGTTGGCTGTCTGGAAGGTTGCTTACCGTAAGGACAGAATTTTTGCTTATCTCGACCCGTGGCGTGATCCTAGCGGCATTGGGTATCAATCGATTCAATCCTTGCAAGCTATTGCTAATGGAAAACTTTTCGGTGTCGGACTAGGAAACGGTACACAAAAAATTTTCCGATTGCCGGCAGCTCATACTGATTTTATTTTTTCTGTCATTGTTGAAGAATTAGGTCTAATTGGAGGCTTAGCTATTCTCGGATTATTTGCATACTTTTTTCTTCAAGGGCTTCGATTAGCATTCCGTGTCGAAGATGCATACGGCAGACTACTAGCATTTGGAATTATCACACTAATTTCAACTCATGCCCTCTTTAATATTATGATTGCTGTTGCTTTTCTGCCACCAACCGGCGTATCTTTACCATTTATCAGTTATGGGGGATCATCATTTTTAGTTCTGTCTATCGCTATGGGAATATTGTTAAATATTAGTGCCCATTATCCTGAAAACAAAAGCGAACAAAATTATAAAATAAGTTATTAAATATCGGAAGATAAAAGTTGCAAAAAAAAAATATATATGTTATATTATGTTATTAAAGGATAAATTCTTAATATATGGAGAATTATATGAAAATTCTAAATCGAAGCATTGGAATTTCCCATGGACAACTTAAACAATTAAATTTAATAAAAAACATAGATAAACAACCCAAAAATTCTGCAAAAGATTCGACATTAATCACTTCATACAACGCTAAAGATATATTCAACACACAAACACATCAAATAGAATTACAACAATATGAACAAGCTGACAAATTATTAAGCGATTTGTTAAAAAATATTAAAAATCTTCAAGATCAACCATCTGCATTATACCAAAATATCAAACAAACAGCAGAAAGTTTAGAAAAAAAATATCCTCAATTTACATCAAGATTGAATCAAATTTCAACAAATATACCACAGCTCACCTCTGAAATCAATGCTATTAAAAAAGAAATAGATAATAGTATTCAAAATGAACGGAAAGTATTATCACATTATCTAATTATGGAACAAAATAAAGATTCTATTTCAAAAACTTCTGTTAACAACCAAATGATAAGCCTATTAAAAAAAGAAATTAAAGCTCAACCTACAAAAATACATTCAAATTTTGGTCAATCAATCAGTCATTTATTATCAGATAACTAATAGAAAATTGCTGCAAGAAAAGAGGAAACTCTATGTTTGATATAGAAAAATTGTTCTGTGACCCTAAAAATTCTTCCGTTTTTATTATAGCTGAACTTGGTATTAATCATAATGGTGAGTTTGAAATTGCCAAAGAAATGATAGATCAAGCTATTAATGTTGGTGCAAACGCTGTAAAATTTCAAATTTATGATATCAATGGTTTTTATCATAAAGAATTATGTCCCGAAGCTCATCAGCTTTTTGAGGATTTTTGTATGCCATTACAAGATTTCCTTAAATTGAGAGATTATGCTTATAGTAAAGGAATACATGCTTTTGCTTCATTGTTTGATACAAAAACCCTGCAAACATTTATTCAAGAGAAAATTTTTCCTATTAAAATTGCGAGCGGGGATGCGCTTACAGAGCCTTGGCTGGATATCTTGCTTGAACAGAAAGCACCATTTTTAGTTTCATGCGGTTCACTAGAGCATCAAGAAACTACACAATTAGCACAAAAAATTAAAAATAATCCTGCTGCGTTATTATACTGTGTTTCTGAATATCCGGCAGCTCCTGAAGCATTCGATCTTAGTTATATCAAAACATTACAACAAATGCTCCCTGATCAAGCTATAGGCTTTTCTGACCACTCGCAAGGTATTGCTTTATCATTAGGTGCAGTTGCTCAAGGGGCAAAAATTATCGAACGGCATTTTACTCTATTTCCGGAACGTATTGATTTTGATCATCCCGTATCACTTTCTCCAGAACAGTTTCAAGAGCTTGTTAACAATATCCGCACTATAGAAAAAGCATTAGGCTCCGGACAACGTAAAGTTACCGCTACTGAAAAAAAAATACGCCCACTGGCAGGACGAGATATTTTTGCCCAATACACTATCCCAGCAAACACTAAAATAACACGCGATCATCTCATTGTACTAAGGCCAGGAAATGGAGTTTCATCTTCATTTCTGGAATCTCTTCTCGGAAAAACCTATCCGCATGATATCCCACAAGGTACGCGTTTAAGAGACGTTTTTTCATTATGAAATACAATATTATCATAGCGGACGACCTCAGTGATGAAGCAATTGATCTCCTTAGACAATCAGGACAAAACATATATTTTGGTTTGGAAGAACTTCCTAATGCAGATGCATTAATTGTACGTTCAACAAAAGTAACAAAAAATTTGATTGACCAGGCACCACAACTTAAGATAATTGCACGCGCTGGAGTAGGAATGGATACGATCGACGAAATTTATGCACATAGTAAAAATATCTTTACCGCCAATGCTCCTGGAGGGAACGCTGACAATGCCGCTGAAACCACAATAGGCTTAATGTTAGGAATGGCACACAATATCGTAAAAGCTCATAGTTTACTTTACCATCAAAAAAAATGGGAACGAAATACTACTCAAGGATTTGAATTAAAAGGAAAAACTTTAGGTATTATCGGCTGCGGTAATGTTGGCTCACGTGTTGCTAAAATCAGTCTTGCACTTGGTATGAATATCATGATTTATGATCCTTATATTACCCAGTATCCTGAGAATACGATAGCAGTTTCCGAATTAACTGATTTGCTTCCTAAATGTGATTTGTTGACTCTACATGTACCGCTTACTATAGAAACATATCATATGATTTCGGAAAAAGAATTATCTTTGTTGCCTTTTCAGGCCTGTATTGTAAATGCCTCACGCGGAGCTGTGGTCAATGAAGCTGATCTTATTCAAGCGTTAAATTCAAGGCACATCAAAAGCGCTGCACTTGATGTTTTCGAAACCGAGCCTCTGTCGACTGATTCACCTTTGTTTGATATCGAAAATATCATATTACTACCACACTTAGGCGGTGCTAGTATCGAAGCAAGAAATCGAGTTTCTATCATGGCTGCAGAAGCTGTTTTGGATTTTCTAAATAATTTATCAGAGTGACTTATGATTTGGTTTGATAATGCAGCCACCTCGCATCCAAAACCAGAAGCAGTTTATCAAACTCGCGACAAGTACTTTCGAGAAGGCATTGTTAGCGAAGGTAGAGGAATTTATTCACAGGCACAGTCAGCTCAGCTACTTTTCACTGAAACACGACGAACACTTAGTACGCTTTTCCATGGATACGGTTCCGAATATATATTTTTTACCTCAGGTGCCACAGAAGCTTTAAATATCGTAATTCAAAATACCAAAAATAATAATCATATTGTATCTACTATGGCTCATCATAATGCTGTACGGCGTACACTTTTTGCCATGAATTTAAAAAATATTTCTCATACAATATGTGCTCCATTAACTTACACCAACTTTCGTACGCTGCTTAAGAATGCTATCCAACCAAATACCACACTGCTCATTCTAAACCATTGCTCCAACGTTAACGGCAGTGTGCAGCCTATAGATGAAATTGTATTTTGGACAAAAAAACATTATCCTCATATAAAAATTCTTGTTGACGCAGCACAAAGTGCAGGACATTTGCCAGTGTTTCAAAAAGACTGGCATATCGACTACATTGCAATAACAGCGCATAAAGGTTTATTTGGCAGTGCAGGATTAGGAGCTTTATTAACCAACCCAAACGACCTGATCAAACCCATTATTTTTGGAGGTACAGGACATCATTCTACATCAACAGACATGATTTCAAAACCAGATATGTTCGAAGCAGGTACACGTGACGGCGCATCAATAGGCGCATGGAATGAGGGTGTAAAATTCATTTTAGAGCAAGGATTACCCTCTATTCAAGAACACGAAAATATGCTGAAAAATTATTTTTTGGAAAATCTTGCTTTATTACCTAAGTTTACAGTATACTCAAATAATGATGGAGTTCCCGTAATATCTCTGACACATTGTGAAATGGCTTCAGAAGAAATTGCTTCTGTGCTTGCTGAGGAAAAAATAGCTGTTCGCGCCGGTCTTCACTGTGCTCCAGATATGCATGAATTTTTAGGCACAAAAACACACGGAACCGTACGGTTTTCGTTTAATATTTTCAACAATATAAAAGAAATCGATACAGCATTGCAGATTTTAAAAAATTTATAAATCTAAGGAAAAGAATGAATACTTTTGTTTTGCTGACGAATCTTGCCGATATTATATTTACAGGCATAGTGATTTATGGCTTGTATGAATTTTTTCGGGGTACACATACAGCAACAATTGTTAAAGGTATTTTATTAGCTGTCGGGATCTATATTCTTGCCGGAAAATTCAACTTTACAACACTAACATGGATCATTGAAAAACTTATTACAAATTTTCCTATTTTTATGGTAGTTGTTTTTCAGCCAGAATTAAGACGTTTTTTCTCAAATCTCGGACAAACCCGAAAAAAAATTATGCTTAGTCAAATTTTTACCAGCGAGCTTAGTCAAATTTTGCTGATACTCTCTAAAAACCGCACTGGCGCACTGATCATCATTGAAGGCCAAGTTCATCTAGATGAATTTATTCATAATGGTATCGAGCTTGACGCCAAATTCTCAAAAGAACTAATTCTCACAATTTTTCACAGTGGAACACCGCTTCACGACGGAGCCGTTATTATCAGAAACGAACGGGTATTAGCTGCACAAGTTTTTTTGCCTACCGACTATTCTCATAGTACGGATAGAGGCACACGCCACCAAGCTGGTACTTACATTACGCGAGATCATGACTGTATTACTTTTATGGTTTCCGAAGAAGATGGTGGAATTTCCTATGCTCAAAATGACCACTTAAAAAAAATACCTAGAAAAAAAATAGAAGAGATTCTCCATGAAATCCTTTCTTAAACATATTTTTTATTATCTTTTTTCTGATTTTTTTCATAAAATGTCGGCATTACTTATTGCGGCCTTTTTGTGGTATTATGTGAATATTTTGTCGATCGAAAAAATTTATATCAGCTTGCCGGTAGCAATGAAAAATCTGCCGGAAAATTTTACAGCCTCTGCTAAAGACAAACTATCCGTACGTCTTGAAATAAGGACACGTGAAGATATTTCCACAAAACTGAAAACAATGGAAGCATACCTGGATTTATCAAACCCACGAATTGGTGATTATTTTTATCCTATTAAATTAACAAACGTTCCAGAAAATATTCACGCATCAATTCTTCCCTATTCATTGAAAATATCTGTAGATAATCTGACCAATAAAAGAGTCCCTGTTCAGTTGTCGCTTCAAAAAAAAGATGATGCCCGGAAAATCATTAACTATTCATTAACTCCTGCAGAGGTAACACTACAAGGTGCCGAAAATATTTTAAATAAAATTTCCAATATTTATACAGAATCACTTAATTCATCCGCCCTTATGGAACCTAATCTCAACACAAATATCAGTTTGATTGTTCAGTCTAATATTTCCTTAAAAGAAAATTCAAAAATCCAACTACAGGCACAAATTTACGTTGAAAATTACACAAACGAACTCTTAATTCCTCTGCAAATGCAAGGATTAACACAAGAATTGATAGTAGAAGACCATTGGAGTATTCCTATTATTGTACAGTCTCCGTTTACAAATATTAGTTATATTGAATCTAATATCAAAGCATCTATTGATATGTCCACAATTACAAAAAGCGGCTTTTATGCATTTCCTGTTGTCATTGACACCCTGCCTTATATCACTGTACTGTCAAATTTATTCCCCATAGTAAGAGTTAGCATCAAAGAAAAAACAGCCGAAAATCAATTGGAAAACCTTTTCCCTAACGACGAAAAAAATCCATACGAACTTGAAAATATTTTGGAAAATTAGCTGCCGCTTTACAAAAATAGTATTTGCTGGTATAATAAAAATCGCTACTAAAAATGAGGAGAAAACCATGGCTTCAGCAGTGGTGCTGACGTCAAGCGGGCTTGATTCCCTTTTGACCATCAAATTAATGCAGCAAACCAAAATAAATATAAAAGTTGTCCATTTTGATATAGGCTTGACGTATGATAAACCCATTCTAGCTGGTCAGCGGATTTCGAAATACCATGGTTTGGAATATTTGGTAAAAAACAGCATTGAAATTACAAAATTCGATATCGCTAAGGAATTCTATTCGGAAGTGTTTGCAAAAAAGGGGTACTCTAATGTTAATGCATGTCTGGAATACCAGATCTTTCTATTGAAAAAAGCCCGTGAATACATGAAAGACATTAAAGCCGATTTTATTGTTACCGGTGATGTTTTGAACCAACGACCGAACATCCAAAGCAGACAATCTCTGCTTTTCTCAGACATCGAAGCCGAAGTAGAAGGGTTAGTTTTTCGGCCTTTATCAGCAACCTTGCTTCCTGAAACTATTGCCCAAACAAAATTTAAACTTCCTGCTGTATATGATTTTGAAGGTTTTGATGAACGACGGGAAAAACTTGCACAACAGTTAGGTATTTACGAGTATCCAAAAGAATATCGTGGAGAAAATAATGAAATAGATATGGGACGTAAAGCTTTTGAGATTTTTGAGAAAGGATTTAAACTGAATACTGCACATCTAAATCGCCTCGGAGCACATTTGAACTTCGAAGAAAAAGCACGGCTCATTATCGGTAGAACACCTTTTGAAAGCAAATATTTACAATTATTCTACAAAAAAATGCTTCCGGTTAACGGGACTGCATTTGCGGTAAAAGAACCACGCTATTATTTTGGATTTTTATATGGCGAAAATATCTCTCCAATCCATGCCCAAAAAGCTCCTGGAATTTTTACCGGCATGATTGAACCGCTTGATCAGCCTAAAATTGTATGTTTTTATGACAAAGATTATTCTTTTTTCGGTTCGAAAAAAATAGAACCTATACCATTTGCTGAATATTCAGAATATATCCATAAAGAATTATCTAACGAATTTTCTTGTCCGCTTTTTACACAATTTCCTCATCATGATTAATTACCTTTCATTACTCGATTTACAGCATGCCCTACTAGTTCATCCTGAGTTTGAATTACCTTTTGATTGGCTTCGTAAAGACGCTGTACTTCAATCATACGTACCATTTCGTCGACTGGTTGTACTGTAGATTTTTCCAAAAAGCCCTGCAGAACTTTGGGATTTTCTAAATCACGAGGAACCCCAGAAAATTTGGTTTCAGCGTAGAGATGATTTCCTTCCCGTACAAGGTAACGTTTATGTTTAAAGTCAACTAATTTCAACTTGCCCAATGAAATCTCAGACTGCCAGTCATTGCTCGTTATCGATGTAAATTCATCAAACGCAATATCAGCATTTGTCGTAATATTAGCCTGCTTATCTACTTTAAAATTATTACGTGCCACTTGAATACGCCCCTGCTCACCAATGAGGTAATTGCCATGACTGTCCACCACATATCCATCACTGCTGATCGTAAATGAGCCATTGCGGCTGTAGCGGATACCATTGGGAGTTTCGAGCGTAAAAAACCCGTCACCTTCTAGCGCAAAATCAAATTCTGATCCTGTTTCCATCAAACTACCCTGCTCAAAACGCACAAAAGCTTCGTTATACTCAACACCCGTACCGATCTTTCCGGCGATCGGTGCCTTATCGAAAGACCCTAATGGAAACTTTACTTGGCCATCGTCATTGACCCGGCGTGCTAACATTTCTGGAAAAGCTTTCAAAACAGCTGTTTCACGCTTATAACCATCGGTGTTAACATTCGACAAGTTCTGTGCAATTGAGTTCATCGACTCCTGCAAAACTAGCATTCCGCTGGCACCCGTATACAATCCCTTGACCATAATTACCTCCGCAAATTTTTATTTATCTACTAAGTAATTATCGGATTTTTTTGATGTTCTTTAAGATTAATCTTATCTTTTAATAAAAAATTCCGATGATATCAAAGAGGGAGACATGACACAGCAAACTAGAGGATTTATTAACAGGCTGCGCTATGAAAAACAAGCAGCAGCAAATACCATCCAAGCTTATAAACGAGACCTACATGACTTTGAACAATTTCTCAAGAATAAACAGCCTACGGATGCCACAGAAAAAGATATTATCAATTATATTTTTTCTCTACATGAAAAAAATCTGCACCCTCACACAATTAGCAGAAAAATTTCATGCTTGAAGTCGTTTTACAAAGACTTAATAAGACTAGAACTGCTTCAGGACAATCCCACAAAAAATATCGATTCTCCAAAAAAGCGAAATACCCTCCCCAAAACAATAAGCGAAACCGAAATAGAAACAATGTGCAACTACTTAAATAACAGTAATTATTTCACCAATATGCGAAACAACTGCATTATTGAAATGCTTTATTCTTGCGGTATGCGGGTCAGTGAATTATGCACTTTAACTACGGCTCAACTAAATATGGAGGAAGATTTTATCAGAATTCTCGGTAAGGGAAACAAAGAACGGCTCGTCCCGATCGGAAGCCGACTAAAAGAAACTTTATTTGAGTACTTAGTAGCACGCGACAGTTTTCTCGACGGCAAAAATTCGGATTTTGTATTTATCTCACGCCATAAAAAAGCAATCTCACGCGGTTATATTTGGAACTTTATCAAAAAATTATCGATAAAACTAAATATCACTGCTATACATCCCCATATGATCCGACATGCTTTTGCATCGCACATGTTGGCAAATGGTGCTGATTTACGGGTCATTCAAGAACTTTTAGGACATGAAAATCTGAGTACTACTGAATTATACACACACATCGAAAAAAAGGCCCTTTACGAATCAATTATGAATCATCCTTTAGCTAACGGATCCTTTGAGTAAGCTATATATACCGCTACAGAATCCGCATAAATCGTGCAGACTTTTTTGCGCTTTAATAAATAGTCTGTCAGGAGTTCTTTAATGTTAAACGATTCGCCTACAAAACGCGTTAAATCTATGACAATATTGTCTTTGGAATGGTTTGCAAAAATAAAAATAGACGGTTCGCCAGGCATAAAGCGCTCAATCCCCCAAATGCCACAATCCTGAATCACAAAACGCATCCCACCCAACCTCAAGACTGGATATTGTTTACGAAGGCTAATCATTTTGCAGTAGAAATAAAATAATTCTTTATTCCAGCGTGCTTTAGTCCAATACATACGACGCTCCATTCCGAGTTTTGCCAGCCCAACTTCCTCGCCAAATAAAATTTCTGGCACCCCACAGCATAAAAATTGAAATGCAATTGCTCTTGTTGCTGCGGGAATATTCCGCCGCACCGCATCCCAAAATGACACATGTTCATCTGATAATTTAATACGAAACTGCAACATTTTATCACAGTGCTCGTAAAAAAACCTACCTATCAGTGCCGAAACCGGAATAATATCACCCTGCTCCAGAAAAAATTCCCTCAGCAAAAACGCCAGATCTTTATAAACCGACAAATCATCTGGAACGGTCTGCATATACTGAAGCAACGGCGATTTTACGCTTAAAGGGGCATCGACATAATCAACTATAAATAAATTAAAATAATCATGCCTTTTCTCGAAATCCTTAATATTTTTTGGGGAATCCAGCATATAAACCGCTGTAATATCATGCCGAATCGTTGATTTTACTTGAGAACGCACGATCAAAAACGGTTCTATTAACCATTCTCGATCGTGGAGACCGTTCTTGCCAAAAAATTTCAATCTGTCTATACCTTGCAGTTCGAAATAAGTATAGATCTTTTCCTGATTGTCTGTAGGAATAGCAAACCTCAAATATTTATGCGTACCCTCGTAAAAAAAACATACACTTTTAACCGCCTGGATACCAGATAACGTTTGAACATTCAAAACCGCATCAAACCATATAGCATTATTGATATTGAGTATAATCACCAAATCATTTCCATCAAAGAAAATTTTAGTTTCATCGAAAAAAACATTTTCGCCGCCCAAATACAACACGGCTTCGCTACCGCGTGTTCGAAAAGGATCATCCATTATTTGTCCGTCTGCATTGAATCGATAACGATATACACCTTCAGGTAAGAAAAGTGTCGTAGAAAAAGATTTTTTTCGGCTGCAGTATCGAAGAGTCAAGTCAGTATCTTCAGGAAATCCCTGGCCTTGAATAGAAACACTTTTAAACCCCCTATCCGGAAGAAGAAATTTAACAGGATAATCCACTACTCCCCCTTTACTTTTATATCAGATTTGACGATAATTTGGAAATATTAATATTTTATAAAGAATAATTAAAAAAAACAAGATTGTGAACTCTTGAATTTAAACAAAAAATTATCTATAATTAAGACAAATAAGCAGAAATTTGCTCATATAAAGACACAACTATTAAAGACACAACTATGCTTCATAAAACACAGGGGACTCTATGAAAAAATATATTATTATCACAGGATTTTTCTTTCTAGCAGTTAATCCCGCGTTCGCAAGAAGGCCTATTACAGCTATTTCTCTTCAAGGTTCGTATCAATCTTATTCTCTAGGTAATGCTTGGGCTTCATTGGCAGGTGTCGGACTTAATTTAGAATTCATGATTGGAGAAAAAGTTTATTTCTACAATTCACTATTTGCAGACTACCTTATGAATATCTCTTCTTTAAATAGATTCGGATCTATTCAGGCTGGTTTTATGATGGGATTCGGCGCTGTTCTCAAAGACCTCATAGGAGATGAAAAAGGTATAAGTATTGCAATGAATTTTGCTCCTTTAGGGATAGGCGTTGATTACATGGCAGAAAACAATAATAAATATGTCTTTTATCGAATGTTTTTCAATATGCCGATCCGTTTCCATTACAACGGCACTCGTGCTGTTCAAATAGCACCTTATATTTCACTAGGATTGCATACCGTTAACTCTCAATATCGAGTTCTATTTAGTGGTGGTGGATCTATAGGTTTTACATTCTAGATCTACTTGCAAAGAAATTTTAAAACCACGCTTGATAATATTGCCTGATACACAATCTCTCTGCTTGTTTTTCGCCTATGTCGTACCTGGCTTTTTCGCTTTCGAGCTACTTGAAACGGTTAATTTCTTCTAGTACGGCAGGAACGTAACGTTTGAAATCCAACATTGTAGTTTCCTTTATTGGAATTTCGTTCAAAAAAAAGCTCTGTTACCATCAAATTAATGACAACAGAGCGTTTTGTCAACTAAAACCGTTATCTTTTCAGTGCAACAGCTGAGCCTAACATATTATCACTGGTTTGAATAGCTCGAGAATTAAATTCATAAGCACGCTGAGCAACAATCATATCTACCATTTCTGTAATTGCCGAAACATTCGACATTTCTAAAAAACTCTGCCTGAGAGCCCCAAAACCGCGACTGGAAGGCATTCCTTCAACTGCTGGTCCTGATGCCGGACTGACTTTTACAAGATTTTCACCGATATTGGTGAGTCCAGCTGGGTTAATAAAGCGATGCGTAGTGATTTCACCAATCGTCCGGGCATCATCCTCTCCTGCTACTTTCACAGTAACTTCACCTGCTGGCGTAATCGTCAGTGATGTTATTTCAAAATTATCTGGCAGAACAATTTCAGGAAGCAATCGAAAACCTTGAGATGTAACAATCTGCCGATTCGAATCAATTTTAAAAGTCCCGTCGCGCGTATAAGCCGTAGAACCGTCAGGCATACGCACCGCAAAAAAACCTTCATCCTCGATAGCTACATCCAGTACATTTCCGGTTTGCTGCAAGCTACCTTGGGTATAAAATTTCTGAGTGCCCGAAACCTTCACACCCAAACCAGTTTGAATGCCAGTAGGATATTGAGTGATTTCGGTTGCAGGGGTGCCAGCTAAACGCTGTGTTTGATACAGCAAGTCCTCAAATTCAGCACGGGTACGCTTGAAGCCTGTTGTATTAATATTTGCCAAGTTATTTGCAATGGTGTCGATATGAAATTGTTCCCCGGTCATTCCTGACGCGGCGGTCCACAAAGAACGCATCATATTCCTCTCCTTAAAATTCCTCTCAGATAATTTTCGGCATTTTTCGGAAAGAATTGAGGATTTTGGAGAAAATTCTGATTGACAAATTGCCGGATTTTCGGGTATAATTTAACAATAGTTAGAGAGAAGTTCTTATGAAAAAAATGCCGACACATTCGCTACGTGGCCTGCTGCAAGCAGCTCAATCAAGGATTCCAGCACAAATTCGGACAGCAGCAGAACTTCGGCAGCTTTGGCAAGAAATTGTCGGACCAACTATTGCTCAAAAATCGCAAGTTGCAGAATACAAATATGGAAATTTGTTGATTTGGGTAGACTCTGCCGAGTGGCAAACTGAACTCACTATGCTAAAAGGAACCATTTTAGAGAAAATTCCTGCGCGCTTTAAGGTACGGGATATGCGCTTTGTACTCCTTAAAAATAAAAATCTTGCTCCCAAAATTCAAAAAAAATCTCAATTGCCTTCTTTTACGCCCATATCAGAGGAAGAGTGTCAAGCCGTTCAGGCACAAATTGCCGAAAAAAACTTAGATACAGAATTATCTCAAATTCTTTATCGATTTCTCTGCCTATGCCGAACAAAAAAAACTTAACAGAACTATTACGGCAACGGCTTAAGTCATTTATCCCTGAAGATCAACCAGTAATTGCAGCAATATCCGGAGGTGGCGATTCTATATGTCTGCTGGATAATCTTCGTTTTGTCCATAAAAATATTATTGCCGCTCATGTCAATTACCAAACACGTCAGGATTCCTATAATGAAGAAATATTTGTTCGGGATTTCTGTTCGAAACACGGAATTATCTGCGAGGTTCTTCAAGTAGAAAAACTAATGTTGGATTCCCCAAATTTTGAAGCACGTGCTCGAGATATTCGATATCAATTTTTTGCAGACACAGCAAAGAAATATCATGCTTCTTTAATTTTTACTGCACACCATCAGGATGATTTATTGGAAAATATCTTTATTCGCTTGTTTCGAGGTTCTGGCAAACTTTTCTTATCGCTGGAGCGTCGGATGGGAACAACAAAAATTATTAGACCGCTGCTTGATTTTACAAAAACAGAAATTTTGGCAGTTAATGGTGAAAATGGGGTTTCTTGGTGTGAAGATCCATCCAACAAAAATACTGATTTTCTCAGAAATTATATTAGGCTTGATTTATTACCTACCTTGGAGAAACGTGTCCCCAACTTAACACCCTCTCTACTTCATTTGTCAGCAGTGCGTGCTGAAGAGGAATCATTTTTGGAAGATTGTACAATTGATGCTCAAAATTCGATTGTACAGAATAATGGTTTTTTGATCGATGCTTTTTTCAACTTGGCGGCTCCAATCCAAAAAAGACTTCTTCATAAACA
This sequence comes from Brevinema andersonii, assembly GCF_900112165.1. Classification (NCBI taxonomy): domain Bacteria; kingdom Pseudomonadati; phylum Spirochaetota; class Spirochaetia; order Brevinematales; family Brevinemataceae; genus Brevinema; species Brevinema andersonii. The sequence goes on along the minus strand of NZ_FOKY01000012.1, from coordinate 7,923 downwards.
ATTAAGAACTTGGTTTGAACGGGAATTTTCTGCAGCTCATATTTTAGAAATTATTCGGATGTTTACTTCCGAAAAACATTTCTTCACTCTCCATAGTGAAAAAAATAGAATTCTTTATAAAGAAGGAAAAAAAATTATATTTATTCCGCAAAATGATAACAAAAATCTTGAAAAAATAGCCGTTATATTTCATAATAATAAGCTATGTGATAATAGCTCATTTTGGCAGGCATCGTGGGCAGAAGAAGGTATCAAACTTGAGCCATTTGATGTGCTTAGCTTAAGAATACCCGAAAAAAATGAAAAAATTTTACTGAATCAAGGATTCCGCCAAGTTAGTTCGTTATTGAAAGATGCAAAAATTCCTGCTCCGATCCGTCCTTTAAGTCGCATTATTGATAAAAATGGAATAGCGATCGGTATTATAGCACCTGACTTTATTAAAATTCATCAGGAACATTGCTCCAAAACTAAAGGATTGAAAATAACAAGAAAAATTAAGGGTTTTTTATGACTTATTTAGACGGGTTTAAAGTGTTATTTTCGGAAGAAGATCTCGCAAAACGAATCCAAATGATTGCAGAAGAGATTAATACTTATATTGATGGCGAAGAAACTATTATTATTGCCAATCTCAAAGGATCGGTTTTATTTTTTTCTGACCTTTTCCGTCAATTAAATGGTCCAGTTAAAATGGATTTCATCGAAACACAAAGTTATATCGATAATAAAAATTCCGGTCATGTTAAAATTATACGAGATTTGTCAGAAGACGTGCAGGATAAAAAAATTGTCATCATTGAGGATATTTTAGATACGGGACTGACGTTTGAACATATTCTTAAACATATCCGCTATTTCCATAATCCGAAAGAAGTCAAAATTTGCGTGCTTCTGGACAAGCCGGAGAATCGGCAAGTATCGATTAAACCCGATTGGGTGGGTTTTACGATTGATAATAAATTTGTCATCGGATATGGCCTCGATGATAATCAATTCCTCAGAAATTTGCCTTATATTGGGTATAAAGATTAATTTTTAATAGATAAATTTAGTTTTATCTGAAAAAAATCCGATAATTTAAGTCAAGAAAAAGAATCAAGTGCATAAATAAGGAGTTTCCATGGCTAGACGGACAAAGCGTAAAGATGCCCCATTGGGCGGCGGTAATCAAGGCTTATATTTTGGGCTGTTTCTGCTTATTTCATTGGGAATTTTCGTAATTTTTACGCGTTTCAACCCACCCCAAACTATTATCGATTATTCTCAATTTTTTCAAAGCGTAAAAGACGGACGTATACGGGCTGTACGTATTAAAGGACAGGTAATCGAAGGCTTTTTCAAAGGTGACGGCATCCTTGAACCTGAGCGTTTTCGTACGGTTATTCCCATGGACGATCCAGAACTTTTACCTCTACTACGTTCCAATAATATCACAATCGGTGGTGAAATTATTTCTAAAGAAAGTAGCGGCAGTTTTTGGTGGGTAATTATCATTTCTGCTGTATTGCTGTTTCTATGGAGCTCTTTTGCAAAAGGCGGAGGTAGCGGTGGCGGTCCTGGTCAAGCTATGAACTTCGGAAAAAGCCGTGCACGCCTGCATAAAGACATCACTGAAAAGAAATTGTTCAAAGATGTGGCCGGTGCTGAAGAGGCAAAACAAGATCTTGAAGAAGTCGTAGAATTCCTGAAAAATCCTGCAAAATTTACCGAATTAGGAGCAAAAATCCCCAAAGGGGTATTATTAGTAGGACCTCCAGGTACAGGAAAAACATTGCTTGCCAAAGCTGTTGCTGGTGAAGCTAACGTTCCCTTTTTCAGCGTATCAGGGTCTGAGTTTGTAGAAATGTTTGTAGGTGTAGGGGCATCACGTGTTCGCGATTTATTTGCTAACGGACGGAAAAAAGCTCCTGCTATTATTTTCATTGACGAACTTGATGCAGTAGGGCGAGCACGTGGAGCTGGTTGGGGAGGTTCACATGATGAGCGCGAACAAACCCTAAACCAAATTCTCGTAGAAATGGACGGCTTTGACTCGTCCGAAGGACTTATCCTTATTGCTGCTACTAATAGGCCAGATATTCTGGATCCAGCGTTGACACGTCCAGGGCGTTTTGATCGTTCAGTTGTTGTTGACAGGCCTGATGTCAAAGCACGTGAAGGAATTCTCAAGGTTCATACCCGAAAAATGAAACTTGCTCCACATGTTGATCTTTCCACCATTGCTAAAGGCACACCTGGATTTACAGGAGCCGATCTAGCAAACCTAGCTAACGAAGCAGCATTAAAAGCTGGACGTGAAAATCGTAAAGAAATTTATAATGAAGATTTTGAATTTGCTAAAGATAAAGTAATGATGGGACCAGAACGGCGTTCTATGGTGATGACTGACGAAGATAAACTAACAACTGCTTATCACGAAGCAGGACATGCGGTTACTGGACATTTTTTAAGTTTGGTTGACCCTGTTCACAAAGTTACCATTATTCCGCGCGGTCAGGCATTAGGAGTAACATTTTTCCTACCTCAAAATGATAAATATTCTTACATTAAAAAGAAAGTTGAAGAAAATATTGTTATGGCTTTAGGAGGCCGGGCTGCCGAAGAAATTATGTTTGGCAAAGAATACATTAGTGCAGGTGCCAGAGGAGACATTCAACAAGTCACGCGTTATGCACGCAATATGGTCTGCGAATGGGGTATGAGTGATATTTTAGGCCCTGTGCAATATGGCGAAAGCGATGGACCCATTTTTCTTGCGAAAGATATTTCATCACGTAAAACATACTCGGAAAAAACTCACGAAGCAATTGACGAAGAAATTAAACGGATCATTACTGTAGGTTATCAAGCTGCTGTTGATATGCTCACAGAACATAAAGATAAATTAATTGAACTTGCAGAAATTCTGCTGGAAAAAGAAACACTCAATGCCAGTGAAGTTGCTGAAATTTTAGGTCCTGTAGAAAAATCAAAAAATCCTATTTTAGATGACTTCCGTAACTTATATCCTGCACGAATAAAAGAAATTACTCTCGCTGAAAGCAGTGAGTCTACTATTACAGAAGATTTAGACGTTTAAAATTTCGGGTATTGACAACCCCTAAAAGTAAGGCACGTGGCATATAAAATTCTTAACAAAATTTTTTCCCCTCAAGATATTAAATACCTTGCTGTCGATGAATTAAGTTATTTAGCAAATGATATTAGAGAATTTCTTATTAATAATATTACTCAAACCGGTGGGCACTTAGCTCCAAATTTAGGAGTCGTGGAATTAACTATTGCACTTCATTATGTTTTTAATTCCCCTGAAGATTCATTTATTTGGGATGTAGGGCATCAAGCTTATGTTCATAAGATCCTTACAGGACGAAAAGATCTTTTTCCTACGCTCAGAACCAAAAATGGACTTTCCGGATATCCATCACCTAAAGAAAGCATTCATGATGTTATTCATGCAGGTCATAGCTCTACATCTGTATCGTTAGGTGTTGGCATTGCAACAGCAAAAAAAATGTCTCAAAATCCATCCTCAACCATTGCTATTATTGGTGATGGAGCATTTACCAGTGGCATGGTATATGAAGCTTTAAACGATGCATCATGGCGTGACATACCATTGATCATTATTTTAAACGACAATAAAATGTCTATTTCTGAGAATGTCGGTGGTATTGCTAAACATCTTGATTACCTTAGGACAAATAAAAATTATTTACAGTTAAAACGAAAAATTTATCGTATTTTAGATAAATCCAGACTAGGTAGCTGGTTAAAAGATGCTATTTTTCAAACAAAATCAGGTATCAAAAAAATAATTTTTCGACACCACACAATTTTTGATAATTTAGGAGTTAAGTATTTGGGACCGTTTGATGGGCACGACCTTATTCATCTTATTAACCTTTTCAGTTCTATCAAAAATGAATCAGGACCAATATTGCTTCATATTATTACTCAAAAAGGCCTGGGTCATACCAAAAGTGAAAATAATCCTATTAATTTTCATGGAATTTCAGCACAAGATGACAGTATAGCACTTGCGGGACCGCAGAAAACCCGTTCCCAAACATTTGGAGAATCTATTATTCAACTGGCAGAACAAAATCCAAAAATTATCGCAATTACCGCAGCAATGCGTGAAGGAACAGGATTAGCAGCATTTGCGAAAAAATTCCCTGATCGTTTTATTGATGTTGGCATTGCAGAACAGCACGCTGTCACTTTGGCGGTTGGCCTGGCAACTCAAGGATACAAACCAATAGTAGCCATTTATTCAACATTCTTGCAGCGCGCATATGATCAGCTCATACATGATGTAGGTATTGGTAATTATCCTGTAATTTTCTGTCTGGACAGAGCTGGGCTAGTTCCAGCAGACGGAAAAACTCACCAAGGAGTTTTTGACATTGCTTTTCTGCGAACTATTCCTAATATGACAATAACAGCACCACTGAATCAAAAAGAACTTTCAATGATGTTACAATTTGCTTTAGAATTTCATGGTCCTTTTGCTATTCGCTATCCCAAAGATACAGAACCTGATGTAGATATACAATTGCCTCCGATTGAACTCGGTATGGGATTCGAAATTAAAAACGGTTCAGATACTGTTATTGTTCTTTTAGGGTCTCTCATTGAGGAAACACTTAATTATTTACAAAAAAACAACTTATCTTATGCTGTTTATCAACTTCGATTTGCTAAACCTGTTTCTGAAAAAGTCATCGAATATCTTGGAAATTTTTCACGGATTATTATAGTTGAGGAAGGTATTCAAAATGGCAGTGTCGGTGAATATCTTATACATCAGCTGCATGCTCTTGATCCAAAACTGGAAGTTATTCTTAAGAATATAGGCGATACTTTTCCCGATACGGACAGCCGGGAAGGTCTACTTGATCAATACGGTTTTGCGCCTTTGAAACTATGATTTTAGGAAGACACCATGAAAAAAATACATCTTATCAATCTTGGATGCAAATTGAATACTTTTGAAGGCGAAGCAATCCTTACAAAACTTAAAGCTCAAGGCCATACGATTTGTGATGATCAAGAAGAGGCAGAAATTGTTATTGTCAATACATGCACCGTAACAGCTAAAGCCGATGAAAAAGGCCGGAAATATATGCGGAGAGCAAAAGCACAAGGCAAAAAAGTCATTGCGACTGGTTGTTACGCTACTACTGATGGATTAGAACTCGCAGAAAAAAATTACATTGACCTTATCTTAAGGAACGAACAAAAATTTAGTATACATGAATATTTGCCATTATTAGATTTAGGTCAGAAGATTACAAAAGGTAAAGATTTAACAGAATTTCCAGAAATTTCTGGATTTGAAAGAACACGTGCTTTTTTAAAAATCCAAGATGGATGTAATAAATTTTGTTCGTTCTGTAAAATTCCCTTTGCTCGAGGTAGAAGCCGTAGTCAAGATTTCCACAAAATTCATCACGCATTTGTTACACTTTTAGAATCTGGATATAAAGAAATTGTTCTTACAGGTATCAATCTAAGTGACTTTTCATTCGAACATGGTAAATTAGGTAAACTTGTACAATCTTTACTAGCATATGACAACGATTTTCGAATTCGTCTTTCATCATTGCAACCAGATGAATTTGATCCTGTACTGCTGGAATGTTTGCAACACCCGAAAATGGCCCCGCATTTTCATTTATCTGTGCAATCAGGATCAGATTCTGTGCTCAAACGCATGCATCGGCGGTATAATTGTCATGATTTTTTAAAATTGATCAATACTATGAAAAATATCCGACCCGATATTGGACTAACTACCGACATTATTGTTGGATTTCCTAATGAAACAGATCAAGAATTTCAAGAAACTTTGAATATGGTCAAAAATGCAGAATTTATCCGTGTACATATTTTTCCCTACTCTCAACGCGAAGGCACAACAGCTGCTCGGTTCAAGGATATGCCAGCAGAAATAAAAAAAGAACGCGAAAAATTATTAAGAGAAATTTGCCAAAAAACTGCCTTAGAATTTGCCAAAAAAAATTGTCTCGGGAAAACTTACAAAGTCTTGACAGAAAGTGCTAAACGTGGTATTCGTGAAGGCTATACAGAAAACTACATTCGTACTCATTTTCCAGAAGCGAGCTGTAATGTAAATGAATTTATTTCTATTACCCCCCTTAATGTTACGATAGAAGAAGACGGACATTTAAAATTTATTATTTAAAAGAATTGATTTTTCTATAATCTTCTGTTACTATAAAAATACCTAAGGGCTCGTAGCGCAGTTGGTAGCGCACTTGAATGGCATTCAAGGGGGCATGGGTTCGATCCCCATCGAGTCCAATTATATATAAAGCTAATTATCTATTATTTTGATAATTAGCTTTTTGTTTTTGGGAGTGTAAAACTGTGTTATATTTTATTCATGAGCAAGAATCAAAGTTTTTATTGAGAATTTGTGTATTATCATGGAAAAAATAGTAGATTTACAAAAAGAGGATTTATTTGTAGTTTTTATCAGGCATCTACACAGCTAAAGATAGCATTTCTAAAAATATGACAGTTCCTTTATTTTTTCGACCACTACTGAAAACTGTTAAGACAAACCTCAATTATCATCGTTTGTTGTTTCCATTTACATTTCTAAAATATTTTAGCATTAGTGTAACTGTCTTGAATACTACACGATGCCGTCCATAACAGCAATATCAATATAAAAAATAAGAGAGAGAGAGAGAGAGAGAGAGAGAGAGAGAGAGAGAGAGAGAGAGAGAGAGAGAGAGAGAGCTTTCATTTAACTAAGCTAAGAATAAATCACTTTTTTCTTTACTAGGAATCTTCTATATACATTGTTGGGGCCTTACTTAATTAACAAGTGAAAATATATACAAACCTAGGACATCCTGCATGTTATAAGAACATACTTTGAGAATGATATTTTGCAACGACTCCTTTAGGTAATTTAACACAGCTGGCTTCTTTAATTTTTACAGCTTTATAAATATTGAAATACAAAAAATAGCATTTTGAATAAAAGTTTAAGACTTATCGAATTCATAATTTAGCAAATACTTTAATCTATAGATTGTTCACAGAATATCTGTATTAAGAATCATAAATTCATCGGTATTTTTACTATATATTTTTGTAGATGAAATTCTATATTCTTGATTTATGTTATAAACTGATATATCATCGAAATCTGCAATAATTTCATAATAAAGGGAATTAGAAAGCTGTTATGTAAAGTTTAGTATGAGATTATTTAAAGTTTAGTTTGAGACTTAAAGGATATAATATATAACAGTATTAGGAGGGAAAAACAGGATAGAAACCTCGGACATGGGATATTTTCATCCCTCTTATTCTTCTTAAATACTCTAAGAGTAGAATATACCTATACACGAAGAGAAATTTTATGAAAATTTAACTTCATAACCGACGACATAGATTTTCTCCTTTCTGAAAATGTTTAGAAAATGTTTAACTCCTGTATTTATCAATACTTATAGTTATGAGAAAGGAGGTTTAGGCTTCCAAAATCCTCTCAATACCCTCGGACATTTAAAGAAAAAGAGGAAAAATTACTGAAAACCTCGGACATCATCGTAAGTGTATACTATTACTGATTTTACGTAGATAGTGATAAAAACAGAGATTGTTTCTCAAGGGCACAAAAAGGAGAAATTTGTCCCTAAAAATACAAAAAATTGAAAAAATTTTGAAAAAAGTTAAAAATTTTTTTCTTATCTTAGACCATTTGTTTGAGATGGAATAAAACCTATGAAGAGAACCCCATTTCTCCCTTAAGGCTTAAGGATTCATCATCCTTAATGCTGAAATCCCTCCCCAAAATATTAATAGGGAGGGATATTATTGTCTTTCTTTCTGCTCTTTCTTACTTATTGATTCCTTGTTTTCCTCTGATGGAGG
>NZ_FOKY01000011.1 GCF_900112165.1 Brevinema andersonii | reverse complement strand
TAATGGAAAATAAATTGAAAGAACAAATAATTGCATTAACGAAAGAATATGCAAAGGAAAAATTTTCTTCTGAGTCTTTTATGCCAAGAAAAACAAATATTCCTATCAGTGGTAAAGTTTTTGATTACCATGAAGTATGCAATTTAGTGGAAAGTGCCTTGGATTTTCATCTTACTACCTATCGTTTTAACGCTAGTTTTGAAAAAAAGCTTCGTGAATTTGTTGGTGTAAAATATGCTCTTACATGTAACTCAGGATCCTCAGCAAATTTATTAGCATTATCTGCTATGACATCTCCTCTGATGAAGGAAAAACAAATACTTCCAGGCAGTGAAGTTATTACTGTTGCGGCGGGGTTTCCGACTACTGTGAATCCTATTTTACAAAACAGGCTCATACCGGTATTTCTTGACATTACTCTTCCTACTTATAACATTGATATTTCTATGCTGGAAAAATCTCTGAGTTCTAAAACAAGAGCCATTATGTTAGCACACACATTAGGGAATCCGTTTGATCTTGATGCTGTCATGGAATTTGCGAATAAACATAATTTATGGGTCGTTGAAGATTGTTGTGATTCTCTTGGGGGCACATATGGCGGTAAAAAATTAGGGACTTTTGGCCATGTGTCTACATTAAGTTTTTATCCGGCTCATCATATTACGATGGGAGAAGGTGGAGCCGTTCTGACGGACGATCCTATGCTGAAAAAAGCAATGGAAAGCATTCGCGATTGGGGCAGGGATTGTTGGTGTTCCCCTGGATGCGATGATACTTGCCATAAGCGGTTTAATATGCAGTTTGGTGGGCTTCCGCAAGGCTATGACCACAAATACGTTTATTCTCATCTTGGATATAATCTGAAGATTACTGATATGCAGGCAGCTGTTGCTGATGCTCAAATAGAAAAATTGCCAGAATTTATAGCGATAAGACGGCGTAATTATAAATTGCTCATGGAAAAAATGTCTCAATTTCAAGAATATTTTATTTTGCCAGAACTTACACCTAAAAGTGATCCTTCTCTGTTCGGATTTTTATTAACCGTTAAAAAAACAGCTCCTTTTACCCGTAATGAAATTACTCAATATTTGAATGAAAAGAAAATAGGAACACGCTTATTATTTGCTGGAAATCTGACAAAACAACCCTATATGAAAAATGTACAATATAGAGTTGTTGGTAATTTGGCAAATACAGATGTTGTGATGAATAATACCTTTTGGATAGGTCTTTATCACGGCATCACTCCTGAAATGATCGATTATGTGGTTGATTCTTTCAAAATATTTATCCAGGAGAGAATTCATGAATTCTAAAGTATCTGTCGTTATTCCGACTTATAACAGAAAAGACCTACTAAAACGAGCATTGGACAGCGTATTAAAGCAGGATTATAAAAATTTAGAAATAATCGTTACAGATAATGCTTCTACTGATGGCACACATATAATGATGCAATCTTATTTGAATGACTCGCGGATTATCTATATACAACGTCCTCAAAATATCGGAATTGCCAGAAATATAAAAGAAGGATTTTTAGCATCAACAGGAAAATATTTTTTTTGTCTTAATGATGATGATTATTTGATCAATGATCGTTTTTTTTCAAAAGCTGTTGCTATTATGGAAAAGAACCCAAATATTTCGATTATCCGTGGTATTGTTCATGCCCACGACATTGCAAATAATACGATAACATTGATTCCAACAATCGCCAACGCACACCAAATTGTTAAAGGTATTGATTATTTCTGTTATTACTTGACCGGAGAATATCAACCTTTTACTTATTGGTTTACATTTCGTCGCACTCAATCGATGCTTGATTTTGATGCGTTTTACATGCACGAAGCAGATGATGGGTTTACTGCTTTAGGATGCACTTTGTTAGGAGATGTGTATCTTATGCCAGAAGTTATCGGCTATTATAGAAAAGCTCTAAGCGGTAATAGTTATAATCCGGAACTTTTCAAAAGAATAGAAGACTTATACATTGGAACAGAATCTCTTGCAATAAAAGCTAAAGCTTTATATCCGGAAAGAACTCAAGATATTGATAATTTTTTTAATAGATTTACTTATGCTGTAATACTTTATTGTTTGGAATTAGTACAAGAGAGAGAGAGAGAGAGAGAGAGAGAGAGAGAGAGAGAGAGAGAGAGAGAGTACTGGAGACGCATTAAAATTACTTAACAGTTTTCATAAACTAAGAGAAAAATATCCTGATATTTATTATGCTTTGGAAGAAGCTTTAAGTCCTTCAGTTAAATTAAAAGATTCAAAATTTTTCTCTATAAAAAAAGCAGTTAAAAAATTATTTTCAATATTTGGATTGGAAATAAGAAAAAACATTAAGAGTAATTTTTTAAAATAACATAAGTATATTCACAGGAAAGATTATATGGAAACAAATGCAATTGTTTCAGTGGTTATTCCAACTTACAACAGAAAAAATATGCTCAAAGAAGCAATAGAAAGTGTTCTTACTCAAAATTATCAACATATAGAACTTATTATTTCGGATAATGCTTCGGATGACGGCACAGATAAATTAGTACAACAATATCTTAATGATGCCAGAGTAAGATATATACGCAGACAAGAAAATATTGGCCCAGAAAAAAACGGATTAAATGCTTACAAAACGGCAACAGGCAAATATTTTATGTTTCTTTGCGACGATGACTACCTAATCAGCCCAACATTTTTTTCGCATGCAGTGAGCATTATGGAAAAAAATCCCGAAATAGTCTTAGTTCGTGGTCTTAACCAACTGGAATATATACAAGAAAATAAAATAGTAATCGAAGGAGTTACCACCAAACGCCTGATCAAAGGAATAGATTTTTTTCTGAATTATGAAACTGAAGGGTTTGAACATATCACTGGTTTTTTTGCTCTTTCACGTAAATCGATAATTGATAAATCAAAGTGTTTGGAATATCAACAACCCGGACATGATAGATGGATGTGGAGAACATTGCCTCTTTTTGGTGATGTGTATTTTCTTTCCGAAGTAATTGGTAGTTACAGAATTCATTCGGTTAATTGCGATTCTGCCAGTATAAATTTTGGATCGCAATTTGAACATCTTCCTAACACAGTAAGATCTATTTTCAACTTGGCATTAAAAAAATTTCCTGATAAAAAAGAAGAAATTTTAAGTAGAAATCCAGAACACGAGATTATGGCAGTTTTTTCGGCTCATATCGACGCACTGCAAAAAAATTATAATAAAAATCATATCGTTTCCTTATTGGAAAACAGCATAATCAAAACTACAGAACCCCAAATATACACTAAAATGATAGAACTGCATTACCCAAAAAATACTATTTACAAACGTCTCAAAAAGATGATTAATAAGATATTTGGATTATTTAATTTAAAAGTGGTAAAGAAATAATGATACCAAAAATTTCCATTATTGTCATTGTTTACAATACAGAAAAGTATCTTCCTGCATGTATTGATAGTCTTTTAAATCAAACTCTACCTGATATTGAGATTATTGTTGTCGATGATTGCTCTCCAGGCAAATGTATTGAGATCATTAAAGAGTATCAAAAAAAAGATAAACGAATACATTTAATATCCCATAGCACTAATAAAGGAAGTTTCGAAGCTAGAAAAACAGGCATAAAAGCTGCAACCGGAGAATATATTCAACATATTGACAGCGATGATTGGTTAGAATTGAATGCTTGTGAAAAAATTTACGATGCTCTGACACAAAAAAATCAGAAATTAGATATATGTTGTATTGGGATAAATCACAACGAAGGAGATAAAGAATCCTACCCTTTTGTTTTAAAAAATACTTTATTATCAAAACACGAATTTCAAAAAGCAATACTAAATTTCCGCATTCTTGGACCAAACAATGATTTAAATCCAAGAAACACATTATCTTATGGAGCAGTAACATATATCATTAAGCGAGAAAAAGCTCTCGAAGCTATATATTTATGTGGAGATACACCCCATTTAATTATGATGGAAGATTTTCTACTTGTCAGCGCTTATCTACCATTTATCGATACATGTATATGCCTTGATGATAGACTATATCATTATAGGCTCAAAGTTGGAGTCACTTCAACAGATTGGGAAGGAAATTTTCCAAAGTATTTCGCAGATGCTTGTTACACCATCAAAAAAACTAAAGAAATTTTCCAAAAGTATGATATTGATAAGTATTGGGGAAAAACATATAATAAAATGCTTTTTGACCGTATTTCTCCTTATTTTCGAACTTTTATGCACTTTCCTCCGTGCAGCCAAAAACGTATTCTTAACGAACTGCAAAAAAACAACACTTTATCTTTGTGTATTGAAATTTTCATAACTGATGTTTTACATTCACCCCACAAATTTCAAGCTATTGGCGAAATAAAAGCTTTAAAACTAATGATAAAAAATTTTGGTTCAATATTCTATTCTTTTGGATACCGGTTGCTAAAAGCAATCGGGCGAAGATAGCATCAGGAGGCATAATGAAAAATCTATTGTTAACAGGAGCTTCCGGAAATATTGGGCAAGCAATCGCTCAGCTGTTCCTCAGCAAAGGTTATAAAGTAACAGCACCAACCCGTCAAGAACTAGATCTTTGTGATCCACAAAATATTGATAACTATTTTAATCAACATTCCTTAGAGTATTTAGCATTCATTCATTGTGCAGGATATAATACTCTATATTCACTGGAAGCCCTCAAATTATGCGAATTACAAAAAACTTTGCAAATCAATACTTTATCATTTTTTCAAATTTTATCTTATTTGATTCCTTTTTTTAAGCAGAAAAAAAAAGGTTATGTTTTAGGCATTTCATCATTATATGGCACAATTGCACGTGAAGAACGAGCTAGCTATGTTATGTCAAAACATGCTATGAACGGACTTATGCAAACAGCATGCCTTGAATTAGGTTCCTATAATATCAAAGTAAATACTCTATCTCCAGGATTTGTTGACACCCAAATGACACGGAAAAATAATTCTTTAGAAAAAATTCAGAATTTACAAACAAAAATACCACTTAAACGCTTAGGATCAGTTGAAGATATTGCTAACATTGCATATATGCTCTGTTCTGAACAAAATACCTATATTTCCGGACAAAATATTATTGTAGATGGAGGTTTTATGGCAGGAGGATTCCAAAAATGAATAAATCGTTATTTAAAATTGAAGATCATACTTTTTCTCTTCCAAAAAATTTTAGTAGTATTGATATGTTTACGGTTCGATCTTTACATCAAAACTATACGGTAGAATGGAATGAAAATAACGATGTACTTCAGGCTATCAACAAAATACTAACAGAAAATAACAGAAATACTCTCCTGATTGATAAAAATCTTTACAAAATTTATGAACAAAATATTCAAATCCCTCACGAAAAAATATTTCAAATCGACGCTGTAGAAACAAATAAAACAATTCATACAGTCCTAAAGGTTATTGAATTTCTGGAAAAACAAGAATTTTCAAAATCAGAGACTTTAGTAGTAGTAGGTGGAGGAATTACACAAGATATTGGTGCTTTTGTAGGTGCGTGCTACAAAAGAGGAATTAATTGGATATTTTTTCCAACAACATTACTGGCAATGTGTGATAGTTGCATCGGAGGCAAGACAGGTATTAACCATAATGAAGCAAAAAATCAATTGGGCTTATTTTCTGCTCCTTCAAAAATCATCATCAATCCAAATTTTCTAAAAACTCTAACAAGTCAGGAATTATATTCAGGATTAGGAGAAATTTTAAAATTATCCATTACAGGTGGACATGCAACATTTTCGTTATATTCAGAACTTAAAATTCCATTAACAAATGATTATTCAGTTTATAAAAAATTAATTTTGAGTGCACTTCATGTTAAAAAAGAAATTATAGAAGAAGATGAATTTGAAAAAAATATCCGAAAAAGCTTGAATTATGGACATACATTAGGACATGCGCTTGAAATTTTATCTGATTACAAAATTCCTCATGGTCAAGCCGTAGCAGCAGGCATTGTTATTGCCAACAAACTTGCATGCAATAGAAAAATGCTTGATCTTGCATTATACAAGGAAATAAAAAAATCCTCTGTATCTTTAGTAGAGATATCTCAAATTCGCCATTTGCCTTTGCTGCATTTAGAGTCCTTGCTCAAAAAAGATAAAAAAACTATGGGCCAATCACTGACATTAGTTTTAATCCGTGATATTGGAATAACCACTTTTATTCAGATTCCTTTAACTAAAGATTTACTGGATGAAATAGCTCACATTATTAAGGAGGAATTCTAATGCCCTATCTGTTTATTGATTTTGGTGCTTCACGTATTAAGACAGCAATTTTTACAAATGGACAATATATTCAAATACAAAACTTTACTCCCGTAGCTAAAGAATTAAGGGCTTCTCATTATTATGAAATTTCACTACAAAAAATTCAGGATTTATTTCAAGAAATCCTGAATACTTATCATAATTTCTCCATTAAAAAATTTTTTATTTGCTCGGAAATGCATGGATTTGCTTTATGCGACTGTAATAATAATTTTCTTACTAATTATATCAGTTGGCAGGACAACAGGGCAGCAGATGTAGTAGGAAACATTTCTACGTATGAATGGGCACGTAAAAGATTGCCAACATTCAGAGAAAAAACCGGAATGAACATTAAAAACGGACTTCCGGCAATCAATCTTTTACATTTATTACGTACACAGGATCTTCCTAAAAAAATAAAAATAATTTCTTTACCGGAAATTATTATAGGTTCGAAAATACACAATACTTTATTGGCAGGTTTAGGAATTTGGGATATTTACCAAAACCAGCCTTATGAAGAATTTTTTCGACTCTGTAATGAGTTAGGATACGAAATCACTACTAACATGCCAACATCTGCTATAGAAATTGTTGGCAGTATCCATAACATTTCAATATATACACCAGTAGGCGATAATCAATGCGCTCTGTTAGGAAGTGGGGTGAAAAAAAATGATGTTATTTTCAATTTAGGAACCGGGTCACAAGTAGCACAAATATCAGAATTAGATCCATACGCATCTATAGAACAACGCCCCTATTTTAATAATGAGAATTTATCAATTATCACGCATATTCCGTCAGGACGTGTACTGAATCAGTTTATTGGATTTATCCAAGAGTGTATAAATATAGGAAATTCATACAAAAACGCATGGGATTTATTTCAAACATTAAATTTAGGATCGTTGGAAACTGCAACGTTAGATATTAATCTTGCGATCTTTGAAGGAGCATACAAGAGAGAGAGAGAGAGAGAGAGAGAGAGAGAGAGCAAGCATTTTAAATATAAACGAATATTCTTTTACTCTGCAAAATTATTACAGTTCTTTACTAAAATGCTACATTAATCAATATATTCAAATTCTACAGGATTATCGATTACATTATAATAACCTTTTATTGGCAGGAGGCATTCCACAAAAAATCCCACTCATTAAAGAATATTTAAAGGAGATATTAAAAACAAATGTCATTCAATCAGCCAATGCTATAGACGAAACTTTTGAAGGATTAAAAAAAATAACAGAATTAATAAAAAAATAAAGGAGTATAAAATGCCGTCTATCAATAATATTTTTGAAGACTTATTTGTCCTAGAGGTTGCAAATAATCATTTAGGAGATGTCAAAAGAGGTCAAAAAATAATTTCCGAATTTTCTAAAATTGTGCGATTCAACAATATTAAAGCAGCAATAAAATTACAATTTCGCGATGTTGACCGCTTTATTCACAAAGATTTTCAACACAGAACCGATATCAGATATATCAAAAAAACAATAGACACTAAACTCAATTATAGTGATTGTGCTACGTTGATTCAAGCAATACGAGATGCAAGTTGTATTACGATGTCTACTCCATTCGATGAACAATCAGTTGATACTTGCGTTGATTTAGGCATCGATATCATTAAAATTGCATCATCAGATATCAATGACTGGGTATTAATTGAAAAAATAGCAACAACACGAAAACCTGTTATTGTATCGACAGGGGGTACTTCGCTTAAGGATATTGACGATTTAGTACATTTTTTCACAAAGCGGGAGATCCCATTCTGTATCAATCATTGTGTATCAATTTACCCTTCTGAAAAACATGAATTGGAACTCAATCAAATTGATTTTCTAAAAAATCGCTATCCTCATTTAATTATTGGATTTTCGACGCATGAACATAATGAAGATATCGAATCAACCATGTTGATTGCTTATGCAAAAGGGGCGCGGACTTTTGAAAGGCATGTCGATATTAACGATGACGGTATTCAAGTTTCAGCTTATAACTCTCTGCCGGCTGATTTTGATCGTTGGATTAAAGCTTATAAAAAAGCTCAAATGATTTGTGGGGGTTCGCCGTCACAAAAGCGTATCCCTCCTCAAAAAGAAATTGAATATTTAGATGCCCTAGTCAGGGGTGTCTATGCAAAACGTAACTTAAAAGCTGGAGAAACCTTAACAGAAAAAGATATCTATCTTGCTATTCCTTTGCAGAAAGGACAAATATCTTGCCGTGAACTCATGAACGGCGAAATTTTACTTCATGATATTGCTGCTGATGATCCTATCTATATTGACAGCATTGATTCGGTATATGCTCATGACGCAACATTAAAGCATAAAATTTATAATCGAGGGTTATAATGGAAGTTGTTGAAAAATTACAAAAACTATCTTCCACAAAAGAATTAAAAGATAATATTTTTAGACTGTACCAGCACAAATTAGACTTACTTTCACAAAAACCGATTTATATTTTTGGAGCTAAAAATTTGGGACAAAAAGCACTAAAAGCATGTCAAAAATTAAAATGGAATATTAAGGGTTTTATTGATAACAATACGCAGCTTCAATATCAAAAACTTGACGGATTTCCTGTGTATTCGTTTGAGGAACTGGATAAAACAGCTCAGCCGGTTATTATTATTGCATCTTTGCTTTACTATTTTGAAATAAAACAGCAATTAACAACTTCTGGATTTATAAATTACATTGATTATAATGTTGTAGCATTATATCACAACGAATTCGAAACTCATCCTTGTTATGTGAATATACTTGAAGATCTTGTTCAACATAAAAATAAATACATAAAATTCCGAGAAATGCTCTACGATGAAATATCTAAATACACATTTGATAATCTTATTATGTATCGCTTAAGTTTTGGTGATTCTTACCTCGCTAAAAGTTTCAGCGGCGACCCATCTCAGGAATATTTTGAAGATTCATTTATGTCCTTCTCTGAAAACGAAGTATTTATCGACGGCGGAGCTTACGACGGAGAAACATCTCGTATTTTTATTGAAAAAGTAAATCATAAATATAAAAAAATCTATGTTTTCGAGCCTGATCACAACAATTATCTTACAACAAAGGAAAACTTAAAAGATTTTCCCAATATAGAAATTTTTCCTAAAGGCCTCTACTCGCAAACCAAAACATTAAAATTTCATGCAGACAATACTCAAGGTAGTAAAATCAGCAATCAAGGTGATACAATTATTGATGTAGTTTCTTTGGATGAATACATCTATGAACCGATTACTTACATAAAATTGGATATCGAAGGAGCCGAATATGCCGCTCTATGTGGTGCTAAAAAACACTTACAAGAAGATCATCCTAAACTAGCTGTATGTATTTATCATTCACCAGAAGATTTTTGGAAAATTCCTGTATTATTGTCTGATATTTTATTGAGAGAGAGAGAGAGAGAGAGAGAGAGAGAGAGAGAGAGAGAGAGTCGATTCTATCTACGACACTACTCTCCTCAAAGCATGGAGATAATATTATATGCAGTTCTTTAATAGGTTCCAGAAAAATTTACTAATTTCACTCGCGTCACTACTCTCTAACTATAGTCGATAACAATACTATATACAATTTTGGAGATATAGGAAAATACCAATTTTATCTAAGATATTATGCATTGCACTCACTTATCATGGACAATTTTATTTTATACGCAATACCAAGGAGTTATAATGATTAAAGTTTCTGACTATATTGCCCAGAGATTAAAACAAAAGTACAACATAAATAATATTTTTCTGATTTCTGGTGGCGGTTCGATGCATCTTAATGATAGTTTCGGTCGAGCTATTCCTTATACCACCGCCCATAATGAGCAAGCCTTAGCATTTATGGCAGAGGGTTATGCACGTATTAATCAAGAATTAGCTGTAGTCAACATAACTACAGGACCCGGTGGATTAAATTGCTTGAATGGTGTTTTTGGACAATGGACAGACAGTGTACCTGTATTATATATATCAGGTCAAGTCAAACTAGAAACCACTGTTTATTCCTGTCCTCATCTCAATTTAAGACAATTAGGAGATCAAGAAACAAATATTATAAAAATAGTCCAACCTCTCACGAAATATGCTGCTTTGGTTGATGATCCTTTACTTATTGGTTACCATCTGGATCAAGCCATTTATTATGCTACAACAGGCAGAAAAGGCCCTGTTTGGTTAGACATTCCATTAAACATCCAAAGTGCAATGATCGATGAAAATCTTTTAAAACCTTTTATTCCTCCACAAAACAACAACTATAATTTTAAAATAGATGATATTCTGGTACAATTACAGAAAGCAGAAAAACCTCTTATTATTGCAGGACACGGTATCCATTTATCAAGACAAGAATCTAGCTTTCTTCAATTGCTGAACAAAATGAAAATCCCTGTGGTCACTACTTTTAACGGTATGGGACTTTTACCTGACAATCACCCAAATTTTGCAGGTCGTATCGGCACTTTAGGTCAAAGGGCTGGCAATTTCACTTTGCAAAACGCAGATCTTATTTTATGCTTAGGAACACGCAACAATATTCGTCAAGTCAGCTACAATTATGAAAATTATGCGAAAAATGCTTATAAAATTGTTGTCGATATTGATTCCGCCGAGCTCGAAAAGCCCACTATTATTCCTGACCTCAAGATTCAAGCTGATCTATCACAATTTTTATCTCTGATTGCTGAGAAAACTCCTATTATAGAACGACCTAAATGGCTGGCATTTTGCAAAAATTTACAAGACAAATATCATCCATCGATCAATCCAGAATACCAGCATTCAAACAACCAAATCAATCCTTACGGGTTTACGATGGAAATGTTGGGATTATTAGACAAAGATGCCATTATTGTTTCAGCAAACGCTACAGCTAGTTTGACACTATTCCAAGCTGCTAATTTTCATAGCGAGCAAAGAGTATTATGCAACTCAGGAAATGCATCAATGGGATATGGGTTACCTGCTGCTATAGGCGCTTGTTTGAGCGGCAAAGGGCGTCAGATTATTTGTCTAGAAGGTGATGGCTCTATAATGATGAACATTCAAGAACTTCAAACAATAAAACACTATGATCTGCCGATAAAAATTTTTATCATTAATAATAATGGCTATATTTCTATAAAGCAGACTCAAAATAATTTTTTTAAAGGGAACATGACTGGTGTATCCGAAAAAAGTGGGGTTGGTATTCCGGAATTCAATAAAATTGGAGAAGCTTTTAATATTTTTAGTATACGAATTTCTGATCCCCAAAATTTAAAATCACAATTAACAGATTTTCTCAACATCAAAGGACCAGCTTTATGTGAAATAATTACAAATGATGATTATATTTTTACCCCCAAACTGTTAGCTAAAAAATTAGAGGATGGGACGATGATTTCACCATCATTAGAAGATATGTTTCCCTTTCTAGATAAAAAAGAATGGGAATCTAACATATTCAATAAAATAAAAATATAAATCTCTATTTTATATATTTACCTACTAAAATCATCATTTTTGATATTTTATAATATAACGTATTCCTAAAGAATTTGTATTCTTGCTAATACTCTATCATAATTAAGTCAAAACAGGTATTTTTTACAACCATAAATAAAAATGATCCTGATTATCTTTCCGATCTTACTCTATTTTTATTTCTCTGGAAAAAAAATTTCTTGTTTTGAAGGAATTGATATCACAAAAATATCAACTTCGAAAAACTTGATTTTTATCCGATAATTTGTTAAACTTTAAGCCTATGCTATAATTTGAGTAGGAGTATTTAATGCAAAAAAATATCAAATTGTTTATTATTTTTCTTTTAATAACAGCATGTGGCATTCAACAAAAATTAATCAGTTATCATAATGGTCAAAAAACATCTTATATTACGGTAAATCAGGCAATTAAAGATATACAAGCTTTTTTCCCCCATATTTCAGCAGAAAAAATAGATCAAATGCAAACTAATGATGATCTATTAAGAAACTATATTTTATTAACTTCATTAGATCCTATTTTATTACCTCTTGAAGCACAAAAAATATCCAATTACCAACAAGATCCTCAATTTATTGAGAAAAAAGAGCAATTAATAAAAACTTTACCTTATCAATTAGGTTATCAAAAAGGTCAAGAACTAATAAAAAAAGCAATAAACTCTCAAAAAGTACAATCTGCAGAAGTTTCTCGAATTTTTTTCAAAAAAACAGAAGATGAAATTTCTAATAAAAACAATTTACAACAAGCGTTAGAGACACTCAATAAATTATCATTATCTTCTAATATTATTGAAGAATTTGGGAATACAGCAGAAGCAATTTCTCAGGAACCTTTAGGTGCCGATAATGGCGGATATTTAGGCGAAATTATTAAAGGAACCTATCCTGATCTAGATGAAACTATTTTTAGTGAAAAAGCAACTGGACTTTACCCTGAAGTAATTGAAGGCATTCATGGTTATTATGTTATTTATATTCACAACCCTGCAAAAACATCAAGTATTCAAGACATTGATACCTATGAATTTTCTCCGGCACGGCAAACATTACTATATGATTATCTCAACCAAAATATTAAATATTTGTATTCACTAGACGGTGATAAAGTAATTATTCATAACAAAACAAACAATGTATCAAAAATTTCTGAAAAAACACCTATCATTAGTATCTGGAAAAAGAAATATTCACTTTCCCAAATTAAAGAAATCTTGCCTATTCTGGGGTTTGCCCAAGAATTAGATAATTTAGAAATTCTAAAACTTTTAGCATCACCAGAACGAAGCGGCAGAAATGCTACAATTTATCAAATTGCTATAATGTACAAAGGATATAACTCTAATATTAAACAAACCAAAGAATACAAAGATATCCTAGCAGAACAAGAACAAACATTGGATCTTGAAACAGCTCAACAAATTTTAGGAGAGAAACTCTTTAGTTCCATTGATAAAAATATTACTATGGCAGAATTACAGGAATTTTATGCAAATACTAACAACAGGCCAATCAAAAATTATGATAAAAATGACAATCCTATTTTTAAAACTTTTGCTGAATCTAAGCAGGAATTAGAACAGACAATTTTATATAATCGTCATTATGCAAAATTATTAGAATTAAGAAATAAATTAATAGAAGATTTTAAAATTTCGTGGTCTGATTCTGGTATTATTACATATAAAAACAAACTGAATAAAGCCTATAATAATTATCAAAAACAATTAATGCAAAACTAACTATTCTTGCATTAAAAAGGAGTATCAGATTGTTACAGAAAAATTTGCTTCATTTTCTATCAGACAAAAAAGAATTAGATATTGCTTCAATTTACAAACATTTGAATATAACAATACCAAAAGAAAAAAAAAACGTTCAGCATTACTTAAAACAGTGGAAACAATATGGTGCAATAAATATTAATTTAAAAAAAGGTACAATAAAAATTATTGATCTATCTTTATGTACTTCTCATTCTAATGCAGCTCCGAGACATACCAAACCAATTTTAACAGCAGGTAAAGTTGAAGATGATTTCACTCTTATCAAAGATCGCTACTCTTTACCTGAAAAATTTTCTTTTGGTGCCACTCAAGAAATCAAAGAGAAAATTTGGGGGAAATCGCAAGATACTTATCGCCAAGATCTAAAAAAAGAATTTATAATTACTATTGATGGTGAAGATTCAAAAGATTTAGATGATGCAATCAGTATCCAAAAACACTTCTTTGGTAAATGGACATTAGGCGTACATATTGCAGATGTCTCCTATTATGTGCCTCAAAATTCAATTCTAGATAAAGAAGCATATAAAAGAGCTAATAGTTATTATTTCATTAATAAAGTGATTCCGATGTTGCCGAAAGAATTATCAAACGATTTATGCAGCTTGAATCCTAAAGAAAATAAACGAACATTGAGCATTTTCATTACATTTAATAAAAACGGTGAAGTATTGAAATATAACATTATACCAACATGGATTTGTTCACATTATCGATTGACTTATCAAAAAGTACAAGCAATTATGAATAATCAAACAGAAACAGATCCTGTTTTGCAAAAAAATATTAATCTCATGAAAGAATTTTATAAAATTCTATACAAAAAAAGAATTAATAATGGAAGCATTGATTTTAATTTCAAAGAAAGAAAAATTATATTAGACAAAAATGGCAATCCTACCAAAATCTACCAAAAAGACAGATTAGATTCGGAAAGGCTTATTGAAGAATTTATGCTTAGTGCCAACCAGGCAGTTGGTGATTTTCTTACTAAAAAAAAATTAGGTTTATTTCGAATACACGATACACCTCCTCCAGAAAAATATAAGGATTTAAAAAAATTCGCTGCTAAACTTGGAGTCAAATTACCAGATATACCACGTCCACAAGATATTCAATTGTTTCTTGCATCTCTGGAAACTTCCCCGCTAAAAATGAGTGGAGAAGTTTTAGTTTTGAGATCTATGGCACAAGCTGTTTATCATCGCGAAAATATCGGACATTTTGGATTAAGTTTTCCATTGTATGCACATTTTACATCTCCGATTCGCCGTTATGCTGATCTTGTTGTTCATCGGCTAATAAAATTTTTTCTATTTTCATCACACAATGCCAAGCAGCCTTACACTGAAAATGAACTTGATAAAATTGCACAGCATATTTCTGCACAAGAGCGGATTGCCATGGAAGCAGAACGGGATTTTTTTAAAATTAAAGCAGCCCGCTACATGAAACCTTACGAAGGTCAAGAATTTGCAGGAATTATTAGTTCCATAGCAAATTTTGGAATTTTTGTTGAAATGGAAGGCACTGGCATAGAAGCAATGATCCGTTATGCCGCGATGAATGATTATATGATATTCGACGAAGAAAATTTGCTCGCAAAAAATAAACGCGGCACTAAAATATATAGGCTTGGCAATAAGGTCCGTATCCGCATTACAAAAATCAATATGGAACGTTGTTTTATTGATGCAGAATTTATTCATCCTTAACAGTGAGGTATTTATGTATTTAACCCACCCTGCTATATCAACAGCACTATTCCGGATTGGAGATTTTGGAATACGCTGGTACAGCTTAATGTATATTTTCGGTTTTTTATTTTCTTATTGGTGGACAAAACGTGAATGTGCGAAAAATAGAATTTCTTTTGCTAAAGATAATAAATTATCGACTAACAACGAATTTTTAAGTGATTTTTCATTTTATATTATGCTCGGTGTACTTTTAGGAGGACGTTTAGGATATGTGCTTTTTTACAATTTTGAATACTATTTTTCTGAGAATCCCATAGCTATCTTCAAAGTATGGGAAGGGGGTATGAGTTTTCATGGTGCATTTATTGGTTCGTACATAGGAGCATTTGCTGCACTCAAAATCCGTCACTCAATTCTTAAACCTTTCAGCTTATTGGAATTGTCAGATATTGTATTAGTTTCAGTTCCTATGGGGCTTGCATTCGGACGATTTGGCAACTTCATCAACGGCGAACTTTACGGCAGACCCACTACTATGCCATGGGGCATGGTATTTCCGCGAAGACCAGAATTAGGGCATCTTGGAGCTACCGTATTGCCTTTGGAAAAAGCTCAACCCTTTATTGATGCCGTACAATTGCAACTTATTCCTAACATTACTGAATACACAATCAATAATGCTACATACATTCAGGTACCTAGGCATCCATCCCAATTATATCATATATTACTGGAAGGATTATTTACTTTAACTGTGCAGATGATTTTATACTATAAAATTCCGCAATCGCGATATAAAGGTTTTCTAACAGCTACATTTCTTATTTTATATGGAATTTCACGAATTATTACAGAATTTTTCAGAGAACCTGATATTCAAATAGGATTTATTGCTGGTAATTGGCTGACAGTAGGTATGACGCTTACATTTCCGATGGTAATAATCGGAATTATTTTATTAATTTACACCCTCAAAAACAAAAAACCCAATATTATTAGGATTTAATTGATGTCTATCTGCTTATTGGATCCTTCTACTATTATGAAGATTGCTGCCGGAGAAGTTATCGAACGTCCAGCTTCTGCTGTACGTGAACTTCTGGATAATGCCATTGATGCTGGAGCTAACTTAATCTCAGTAGAACTCATTGCAGGAGGGAAAAATCAAATAGTAATTACGGATAACGGAGTTGGAATCAGAGAAGAGCAAATTACCCTTGCTCCAGTTTTGCATGCTACTAGTAAAATTTCCGTCTTTGATGATCTACAAACACTTTCTACATTTGGCTTTCGAGGCGAAGCTTTAGCTAGCTTAGCAGAAGTCTCTTCATTAACAATATCTTCCAAGCCTGCTAAACAAGAATTCGGTAGTAGCTATACTATTGAATTCGGAGAGAAAAAAAATGTCCTTCCAAAAGGAATGAATTCCGGAACCCAAATTACTATTGCTGATCTTTTCAAAACGACACCCGCTCGACTAAAATTTTTAGGCACGGACAGTGGCGAATATCGAGCCTGCGTACAAGAATTCATAAAAAAAACCTTAGCTCATCCTCATACCGACTTCTCACTACATCATAATAATGAACAAAAATACCGCCTATTTCCAGTACAGAATATATTAGAACGTATTCATTATCTTTTCCCTGATACAAAAGATATTTTATATTCTTTTAATTACCAAGAAGCTTATATTTCAGCATGGGGATTTATTTCGCATCCATCCTGGTATAAGCCGACACGTTCCCATCAATTTCTATTCATCAACAATAGGCCCATAGAATGGCAGGGGTTGCGCCAGCAAGTTCATTTGGCATATAATAACCTACTGCCACCCAACCGATTTCCTGCACTTTTTCTTTATCTTGACATGGATCCAAAACATATAGACTTCAACGTACATCCTCAAAAAAAAGAAGTACGTTTCGAAAATGAACGTCTTATTGCAGACATTATTAGGCGGAGCATTCGGCAAGGCATAGAAAAAGCAACAAACAATGGAGGAATCACTATTACGAAGGATGATAATATTACTATTCGAAAAAATTATAGTATGCCTGTACAAACTCGTATGCCTCTTTATAATTTTTCACCATCACAGAAATCGAGCAGTCATTCCCAGCATGTTTCTCTCTTTGAATCAGATGTTTCCTCTTCGCCTATAGAAAGCCAAATTTTTTCAGCACAATATATTGGCACCATATTTTCCACTTATCTTATATTTGAATCAGCCCATATAATGATTTTGGTGGATTTTCATGCTATGCATGAGAGAATCCGGTATGAAAAACTAAAAAAAATGTACAATATCTCTATCGAACGACAAACTATTATTCCTTATATTTTTGAGGTTAGCAAAACTGAAGCTGATATCTTTGAAGGGTTGTCCTTTGAAAAATTAGGCTTCAGCCACACACGAATAAGTGAAACAGCTTTTTCTATTGATGCTATTCCTTCATTTTTATCACCCTCTAGAATTGAAACCATACTAAGAGACCTACTTGACCTTAACAAAAACACTTCTTTGAATGAATCATACATATGGGATGAAACCTGTAAAATGATCGCATGTAAAGGATCTGTCAAATCAGGAGAGCTTCTGTCTCTAGAAGAAATCCAAGAGCTTTTGAGAGAATGGCAAATACTTAGCTGTCCGTTATCATGCCCTCATGGACGCCCGATTACTATCAAAATAAGCCGCCCTTTCCTCGACAAAGAATTTAAAAGAACAGGATTTTAGGAGAATTTTTATGAAATACATTGCCTTTTTGTTACTATTAGCTTCATGCTCTACAGAAAAAACAGAAACAATACCCTCCTGCTTACCAACCATAAGACTTGAACTATCAAATATGAATAATTATATGAAAACTCTCCCTTCTATATTGGACTTTTCAACCATATTCCGTAATCAACCTTATGTTGACCAATTATCCGATCACGACTTCAATCTTAAATTTTATGAAGCATTGTTCGATTCTCCTGAATTAAGTAATAAATTAAAAAAAGCGGGGTTTTCCACTCCAGCCGATTTTGCGACATTCCACGAAACTGTATTGGATCTTTTTTTATTCCTAAACCAAGAAGAATTTTCAATTAAAACAGCAGAACAAAAAAATCTCGAACTCCAAAAAGAAATAAATAAACTGCAGTTAAAAATAGCCCGCGAACCTCAAAATAACACCTTAAAAAAATCACTGTCCGAACTTATATGCCAAGAAATATCATTTAATAATATACTGATAGTAAGTCAATTTCAAAAAGATCTGAATAATTTGAATAAAAATGCCCAATTATAAACAATTTTTCATACATTCATTAAAAGAATTTTTTTATTCTTGTTTTATTGCTTTGACTGCTTGCCTATTGCTTCCTCAAGTATGGCTTTATAACCTCTTTTTTTCATTGTCAAACATGATCTCTTATATTCGATTTTCTTTTTATACTCTTTTGCTGTCCAATCTTTGCTCTGGATTATTGATCTTTTTTTGGGGAACCCGAAATGATCGTTTTATTACTTTTTTTCTTATATTAAACGGAACTTTATTGGGAGTAACATTGGCATTTCTAAAAAATATATCAATAATAGCAGGGTTACTTTTTCCTCATGCTTTCTTTGAAACTCCCGCAATTATTGCACTAGCAGCGTTAATAAGATTTTATTCTGCCAGCATAAGCACACAACATAAAAAAATATCCATTCAAACAATTATCTTATGTTTCGGATTAGTTATTCCCCTTTTCATTATCAGCGCATTTCTAGAAGCAAGGAGCCATTATGGATTTTAGAACTTCTGCAGTTATCAATTTGGAATACTTGACTCATAATATTTCAACTATTAGAAAATTAATCGGTTCAGAAGCAAAATTATGTATTGCAGTTAAAGGAAATGCATATGGACACGGATTAATTCCTATAGCTCATGCTTGTGCTGATCTTAATATTGATATGCTAGCAGTAGCTACTCCTCATGAAGGCAGGGCTTTACGTGAATCAGGTATTCAATTGCCCATTCTTGTTTTAACGCAACATACTAAAAACGAAATTCCAGATTTATTTCGTTTTGGATTGATTCCTCTGCTCAGCCATATAGAATATCTCCAAGAATATCGTCTTTACGTCCAAAAATTTCAACAACCATTAACAGTACATCTGAAAATAGACACAGGAATGAGTAGAGGAGGATTTTTCCCTGAAGACGCTGTCAAAGCATTCCAAAAAATCCAAAATACCACCGGAATTAATTGTACAGGCATTGCGACTCATTTTGCTTCAGGAGAAAACCAAACAGTTACAGCATGTCAGGTGGAACTTTTTACGCAGACAGTCAATCATATCAAATCAATAGCTTACAATCCATTAACAATACACGCCTGTAATAGCGCTGGTACTTTTTACTTTCCTCAAGCCCATTATGATATGGTACGCATTGGGTTAGGAGCTTACGGATACGGGCACAATTCATTAAGACCTATTTTATCGCTCTACGCGCAAATTTCACAGATCAAAAGAATTAAGAGGGGAACTTCAGTATCTTATGGAGGAACCTGGACTGCCTCCTATGACACAAACATAGCAACAATCTTGATAGGATATGCTGACGGATTTTCTCGAAATTTTTCTAATAAAGGACAGGTTCAAATTAATAATAAATTATATCCTATCGTAGGGAATGTATGCATGGATCAGATTTTAGTTAATTTAGGGGATGATAATTATAATATTGGGACAACAGTAACTATTCTTGACGACAATCAACTATCAGCAGACATTTTAGCAACAAAAATAGATTCTATTCCTCATGATATTTTAACTAATTTATCTGAACGTGTTCAAAGAATTTATATAAAAAAGAGAGAAGTATAATACTTCTCTCTTTCAGCGAGGGAAAATATATCTCACTACCGGAACCTTTCTTTAAAATTGTCGGTATAAAAACTGCCAAAACTTTATTATTTTTCTTTAAATAATAAAGTTTTTTTTTAAAATTCCGATTCTTATAGAGCAGGACTATAAAATTTAAGAGAGGATTTTCTATGATATTTGGAAACACTACCTTAGGAATAGGAAGAACAGCAGCACTCCTAGAAAAAGGATTAGATGCTTCCATACTCCGCCGCAATCTTATTGCTAATAATATCGCAAACGTAGATACTCCAGGATATAAAAGAGCTGAGCTTAGTTTCGAATCGCAACTACGTAGGGCTGTTGATTCTGAAATTCCTCCCCGTCTTGAAACATATCGTACTGATCCTAGACATATCTCATTCAACAAAAAAATTGATTTCAGACGCATTGAAGGAAAAATCAGTGTTGAATACGACACTAGTTATCGCAACGACGGCAATAACGTCGATATAGACCGCGAAACCGCCGATGCTGCAAAAAATACTATGCACTACAATTTAATGATGGAAATTTACAACCGCAATATCAAACTTCTCGATTTGGCCATGTCATAATAAAATTACAATATAAGGAGCTTATTATGGGTTTATTCACCAGTATGAATATAGGTGCTACAGGGCTCACAGCCCAAAGATTGCAAGTAGACGTTATTGCTAACAACATTGCCAACGCCAATTCAACACGTACAACTGAAGGTGGACCTTATCAGCGTTCAAGGGTAGTGCTTACACCGCGTGCAGGGACACCAGTGTTTAAAAGTCCTCATGTTCCAAAAGCTTTGCAGCCAGAAATGGGCGGAGGTGTGAAAGTTAATGCGATCGAAAAAGATGAAGCACCAGCCCGTATGGTTTATGATCCTACCCATCCTGATGCTATTTCGGGGGGACGTTGGTCAGGTTATGTTGCCTATCCAAACGTCAATATTGTAGAAGAAATGGTTAATATGATTGCTGCTAACCGCTCGTACGAAGCTAATGTAACCATGATTGAATCATCAAAACAAATGTTCGATAGGGCCTTAAGATTAGGTCAATAAATTATTAAAATATATTGACACATAATTTGCAAAAAAAATCATTTTACTTCATAATTTTCAATAGAGATTTTGGGAGGAAATTATGGAATTTTCATCAATCAGAGAAGCACTCCAGATGAATACAACAGATACCAGACACCTCAAAAAAACAATTAAATCATCTGATCAGAATACAGAACAATCATTTGCAGAAATTTTTTTCAAAGCCATTGAAAAAACAAATAAAGACCAACATAAGGCAGATGATTTACAACAAGCTGCAATTCTTTCACCCGATACTGTAAATATTGCCGATATTATGATAGCAACAGAAAAAGCACGACTTTCTGTTGGAATGCTCAAAGCAATCACAGAACGAGCTGCTCGTGCTTACACAGAAATTTTAAATATTAGATAATTACTCCAAAATATTGATTTTCTTATTATTATTTATATGGACATAGTTTTTAAGGAGAGTAACAATGCCTGACTGGTCTGCATTATTACAGAAAATTACTGATCGCTTTTCTCAATTGTCATCTAAACAAAAAACATTATTAGGTATTAGCTTGTTTTTTTGTATCCTTGTTGTTGGTTTAACAGTTCACTTCACCGGAAATGTCGGCACCTCATCCTTATTATATCAATCTCCTCTTTCTCCTGAAGACTATGCTAAAGTTACTCTTAAATTACAAGAAATGGGAATCAAATTTGATACCAAAAATGATTCTTATATTATTGTTTCGGACCCAAATACAGCAAAAAACATTCGGATGCAGCTAGGGCAAGCTGGCATCATTCCGCAAAATGTAAGAGGTTGGGAACTTTTTGACGTCCAACGCTTTACAACTACTGATTTTGAACGTGATGTTAATTTACGCAGAGCTATTATTGGTGAAATGACAAAACATCTTAAAACATTAGCAGATATTGAAGACGTAAGTATTCAAGTTTCTTTTCCTGATGATAAATTATATACAGATAGTCAAGCTGAAGCAACAGCATCTGTAGTAATTACACCAGCTCCCTACTCGTCTATTGCTGAAAATAAACAAAAAATCCAAGGCATTGTAAATTTAGTAGCTTATGGTATTCCCAATTTAAATAAAGAAAATATTGTTGTTGTAGATAATATAGGCAATATTTTATCGGATTTGCTTGTGCCAAACGAAGGTGAGGAACAAGTTCGAATTGCTCGGGAACAATTACGAGTTATCGAACGAGAAAGGGCTCGCTATACCGCTAGAGTAGTACAAGCATTAAGTTCATCCTTACCTAAAGATAGATTTTTAGTATCTGCTGATATTGAATTTGATTGGAATAGACGTTCTTCAACCGCAAAAGAATTATTACCTACTATTATAAAACCGGATAACCCTTTAACCCCTTATGATGACAGTGAACAAGTATTAGAAGTCTTAGTTAGTTCTGATGAAGTTACAGAAAAATATAGAGGTCCATCTTATATTCCTGAAGGACCAGCTGGTGTTGAAGATAATGTTCCTCCCGGCCTTAAAGATAAAATTGATCGTTTCAATCAATACGAACGGAATCAAACAACCAAAAATGTTACTACAGGTACACGTGAATTCCAGGAAGAAAAAGCTCCTTACGAAATCAAGAGAATTAGTATTTCTGTTGCTATAGATGGCACATGGCGTATTATTAGAAACAGTAAAGGTGAGGTTTTATTAACAAATGGGAGTATTCAGAGAGAATATACACCCGTAGATGACATTGAAATTCGTGCATATGAAGAGATAGTAAAAGGATCTGTGGGATTCAATGCAGCACGAAAAGATTTAGTTATTGTCCGACCATTAAAATTTGATCGTTCTAGCGAATTTGCATCAGAAGACGAAGCATTCCGTCGCCGCATGCTTATTCAACGTATTATAATAACTGCTTTAATTACAATTGCATCACTTATTTTGCTGACTATTTTATACCGTATAATAGCCACTCAATTAGAAATCAGACGACGGCGTAAAGAGGAAGAATTACTACGACAACAAGCTGCTATGCGCGAAGCAGCGCTTCGCCAAGCAGAAGCAGAACGTTCTGGTTTGGAATTGTCAATGGAAGAAAGAGCAAGCAATGAACTATTAGAAAGCGTTATCAACACAGTCCGCGAACATCCGCTAGAAACAGCTAAGTTACTACGTACATGGTTATTAGAAATTCAATAAAACGGAGTATATTATGCCTTTAGAAAAAACTACTGCAGAAAAAAATAGTTCCCGTAAAAAAAAGGTGCTTTCAGGAAAAGAAAAAGTTGCTATTTTTCTAATTTCTATTGGGCCAGAAGTATCTGCAGAAGTACTTAAACATATGAAAGAAGAAGAAATTGAAGAAGTTTCTTTTGAGTTGGCTCGTGCGGATTTAGTTGATTCTGAAACTAGAGATATGGTACTTATGGAATTTCAAGAATTAATGATGGCTCAAGATTTTATTATTAGTGGAGGCATTGATTACGCCCGAGACGTATTAGAAAAAGCATTAGGCACACAACGGGCTGTCGATATTATTAACAGGCTTACATCATCTCTTCAAACCAAACCGTTTGATTTTATTCGAAGAACAGATCCTACTCATTTAGTAAACTTCATTCAGAATGAACACCCTCAAACGATTGCCTTGATTCTATCCTACTTGGATCCGCAAAAAGCAGCAACTATTCTTGCTTCGCTGAATACTGATTTACAAGCAGATATCATGCGTCGAATCGCTACTATGGACAGGACTTCTCCAGAAATCTTACGTGAAGTAGAACGCGTATTGGAACGTAAATTATCAACTCTCAGCAGTGAAGATTTCACTTCGGCAGGAGGTATCGATACCGTTGTTGCCATTATCAATAATGCAGATCGAACTACCGAAAGAAATATCATTGAAACTCTAGAAGAAGACGATCCCGATCTGGCAGAAGAAATCAAAAAGAAAATGTTTGTGTTTGAAGATATTATTACACTGGATGACAAAAGTATTCAAAAAGTTATGCGTAATGTCGATAATAATGATCTATCAAAAGCTCTTAAATCTGTTGATCCTGAAGTTCAAGATAAAATTTTCCGCAACATGTCAAAACGTGCTTCTCAAATGTTGAGAGACGATATGGAATTTATGGGTCCTGTACGCCTTAAAGAAGTTGAAGAAGCTCAGCAAAAAATTGTTTCTGTTATCCGAAAGCTCGAAGAACAAGGAGAAATCGTTGTCGCTCGAGGTGGAGATGATGATTTAGTAGTATAATATAGGAGCATATTGTGACCAACAATACATTCGATCCTCACGCTAGAATTCTACACAACGGTCAATACAAACTCAAAGATTCTAATAAGATAGCAGTTCCTATAAGATCTTTCCGTTCGGAATTCGAAGAAGAACTTTCTGTACAGGAACGTATCAACAATATGAATCTAGAAATCCAACAGCTTGAACACCAAATCGAACAAAAAAAACAACAAGGTCATGAACAAGCTAACAAAATTTTAGAACAAGTAAAAGATGAAGCTAGAAAAGTTATGGAAGACGCAGAACAACATGCTTTCGACCGAATTCAAAAATCCGTTCATGAAAAAGAAAATATCATCCAACAAAGTAAAGAAGATGCTGAAAAAATAATGCAACAAGCTCAAAAAGAAGCATCGGAAATACTGGAAGAGGCTCAAAAAACTATTACAAAATTAAAAACAGAAGCTCATCAAGAAGCCTTTACTGAAGGTAAGGAACTTGGTTTTCAATCAGGTAAAGAAGAAATTCAACTTCTTGTAGAACGTTTGCATAGTGTTGTTGCAGAAACAGTAAGAGAACGGGAACGTATTTTAATGCATAGCGAAACCCAAGTTATCAATCTTGTCCTCACTATGGTAGGAAAAATTGTTAAAAAATTAACAGCAGATTATAAAGAAATAGTAATCAACAATATCAAAGCAGCTTTAGAATTGCTTAAAGGAGCTATGACTATTTTTATCCATGTATCACCGCGGGATTATAATTTTGCAGTTTCACACAAGCAAGAACTTATTAATATGATAGAAGCTCAAGCAGAAATAAAATTTATAGAAGATCCAACAATAGAACCTGGTGGCGTATATATCGAAACAGATACAGGTGATATCGATGCCACTATTAATTCCCAACTGGAAGAGCTAGAAACTCAAATGCGTTTTTACATGCCTGTTAAAATTAAAACACCTGAGACAAAAAAAAGAGAAGTCGTATCATCAAATAATGATACGTTGGATAATGAATCAGTAATTGATGATAGCCCTACAGCATTTGCCCAACAAGAAAATTACGGAAAGGATTTGCCTCCTGAAATGCGTTATAACGAATCCTCATCAGAAGAAATAATAGTTCCTGAAGTTATTCCTGTTTCTTCTGATTCAGAATCAGAATATATTCATAATTCTTATTCAGAAAATAGTGATAATCTAAAAGATAAACCAGTTGATGATATTATTGTTTAGGAACTACTGATGACTGATATATTTATTAAATATCAAAACGCTCTTGATCGTACACCTGTATTAAAAAGTTATGGTAAAATTGAAAGTCTTAATGGACTACTGATAGAAGCAAAAGGTCCTGTTGGTTCTATTGGGGATTTATGTTATATTTACACTCACGATTCATACCCTATAAAAGCAGAAATTGTTGGCTTCAAACATAATAAAACTTTAATTATGCCATTAGGGCACATTCATGGTATTGCACCTAATATGAAAATAGAAAATACACGCCTACCTTTGCAAGTTGCTGTAGGTAATGAATTATTAGGACGAGTCTTAGGTGGAGATGGGCTTCCTATTGACAATTTAGGACCAATTCAAACATCAGCTTATACAGAGATTGATAAGCATCCACCTGATCCCTACTCACGCGAGAGGATTCAAGAAGTTATGACCACTGGTATCCGTGCTATTGACGGTATACTTACAGCAGGAGTTGGGCAACGATTGGGTATTTTTGCGGGCAGTGGCGTTGGAAAATCCACATTATTGGGCATGATTGCACGAAATACAAATGCCGATATTAATATTATCGCACTTATTGGAGAAAGAGGTCGAGAAGTAAGGGAATTTCTAGATAATGATCTTGGTGAAGAAGGTAGGAAAAATTCTGTTGTTATTGCTGTGACAGGAGATGAACCTCCATTATTGCGATTAAGAGGTGCTTATGTTGCTACCGCCATTGCTGAACATTTTCGAGACCAGGGCAAAAAAGTAATGTTTATGATGGATTCTATCACACGATTTGCTATGGCACAACGAGAAATTGGTTTATCACTAGGAGAGCCACCGGCATTACGTGGCTATACTCCTAGTGTATTTTCTACCCTGCAAAAGCTGCTTGAACGTACGGGAACAAATAATACAGGTGCAATTACTGCTTTTTACACGGTTCTTGTGGAAGGTGATGACAGCAACGAACCAATATCTGATACAGTACGGGGTATTTTAGATGGACATATTGTCTTATCACGATCCTTAGCAGAAAAAAATCATTTTCCAGCAATCGATATTTCTGCCAGCGTATCACGCGCTATGAAAGATATCACTCATCCAGAACACCAAGCATTAGCCGGAAAATTAAAAGAATTAACCACTACTTACCGCGAATCTGAGGATTTGATTAATATCGGAGCATACGTTAGAGGAGCAAATCCCAAAATAGACGAATCACTAACAAAAATAGATAAAATAAATCAATTTCTTAAACAGGACATAACAGAAAAAAATAATTTTGAAGAAACAATCACCATACTTGACAATATTATAAGCTAATGTTTAAATTATATGGGAAGGTAAAACGTAAGGAGGTTCCCATGGAACAAGCACAAACAAACACCAGAGAAAAAGGAAGTATTAAAACATATTTATGGCAAAATATTGTCGCCTTTGTCTTATCAATTTTAGGACCTATGTTTTTTTTAGCTGGACTTCCTCCATTTATCATGTCTATTATGGGTATGCTATATTCAAGACAAGTTAGTGTTTTTGAAAAACAAGGAGACATAGCCAAAGCAACATTATGTTCAGAAATGGCTGGTAATTATGCGCGTTTTTCGATTTGGTGGATGTTCTTTGTTTACTTAGTAGCTCTTATTACATATGCGGTTATTCAAATGACAATGCCTGAGATGATCAATATGGAAGTAATGGAAATTATTACTCCTATGCACGGAAAAATGAAAAGTATTGTCACCAGTACAAATTAGTTATTGGTAGTAATTAATATTTAAAGAAAAGCCTCATTATGAGGCTTTTCTTTTTGCAAAAAATAAGTTATAATATCAACTCTAATCCATCATATGCTAAATATACGTGATCAGGAAGTGTCTGTTCCCATTCTGCAGCTAGTACTTCATGATTCATATGAATAAAATAACATTGTTTTGGGTTTATCATATCAATTAACTTTAATGCTTCCGGCAAATTAAGATGGGTATTGTGATACTTTTTCCGCAAACAATTAATAATTAATACATCAATATCCAATATTAAGTCGATAGATGTCTGAGGTAGCACTTTAACATCAGTCAGATAAGCCATATTTTTAATTTTGAATCCTAAAATAGGTAGTTTTCCATGTTGTACTCCAAGAGGAATCACTTGAAGGTTCTCTACAAAAAAAGACTTATAAGGCTCTACCTCATTTAGACTGAACTGCGCCAAACCACCACCAATATATAAAGGTGCATCATTAAACAGATAGGCGAATTTTTCTTTAACACCCGCCATTGATAAAGCATTACCATAAAGAGGAATTTTTTTATAGAAAGAAAAAGGACGCAATTCATCCAGCCCAATGACATGATCAAAATGATCATGAGTAATGAGGACAGCATCAATATACTGCGTGCGAGATAAAAGTAATTGTTGACGAATATCAGGACCAGCATCAACGAGAATTTTTTGATTATCGGCATCCACTAACAACGCACATCTCATTCTTTTATCTCGAGGATCTTGAGATAGGCATACTCTACACATGCAACCCAAAACAGGCACTCCTGACGATGTACCTGTACCCAAAAATCGAATCTTCATAGAAAATTCCTTACCTTTATATTGCAGAGGTTTATATGTTTTTACAAAACCAAATTTTCGATCATAAATTTTTTAATACTGTTTTCGGAAAAGCTTTGAGAGAGCATCCTTTTAAAATCGACTATTTTACTATAGATTCTCGGTCTATAATAGATCCGACTTTAACATGCTTTATTGGAATAAAAGGACCGAATTTCAATGGTAATGATTTTTTTGAACACGCATACCAACAAGGTGTTCGAGTATTTATCCTGGAGCAAGTACCTGTATCCATTCCTCATGATGCTACTATTTATATTGTTACTGATAGTATTCAAGCCCTTGCAGAACTAGCTT
The DNA here is from genome assembly GCF_900112165.1 of Brevinema andersonii. Taxonomy (NCBI): domain Bacteria; kingdom Pseudomonadati; phylum Spirochaetota; class Spirochaetia; order Brevinematales; family Brevinemataceae; genus Brevinema; species Brevinema andersonii. The sequence continues at coordinate 3,866 of NZ_FOKY01000011.1, read as the reverse complement.
CTGCTCACAGAAAACGTTTGAATATTCCCCATATTCTTATTACCGGTAGTTTTGGAAAAACTACCGTACGACATATGTTGATGCATTTGCTAAATCAAAAATACAGTATCCATACAGCACATAAAAATTGGAATAACGATATTGGACTACCCTTATCGATACTTTCGACTCCTCACGAAGCACAAATTTCTATTTTGGAAGCTGGTATGAATCATGCTAAGGAAATATCATTATTATCGAAAATTACAAAACCAGAAATAGGAATTGTTACTAATATTGGTTGGAACCATGTAGGACAATTGGGTTCTATGGATGCTATAGCCAATGCAAAAGCAGAAATTATCGATGGAATGTCATCAAATTCTATTCTTATTTTCAATAAAAATAATCCATATAAAAATTTACTGCTCAATAAATTTAAAGGCAAAGTAATTTTTTTTGATCCAGATAAACTATATATTCATGAAGATTATGGAATACAAGGATTTACTTTTAAGCATTATAGAATTCCCAATGAACAATTTTATTGCCCATGTCCAGGCATTCACCTTCTTGAAAATATTGCTATATTATTTGTTTGTATGGAAATATTTAATATTCCCGTTAATTTTTTACAAGAATGTTTAAACCTATTCAGCAATCATTTGGAACACCGTATGGATACACAATTACATAAAAAATCAGGAGCTATGCTTATTCTAGATTGTTACAATGCCTCTTTAGAGTCTTTTAAAGCAGGTTTTAATATCTTAAAAAAAGAAAAGTTAAATAATAAACATTGCATTGCTGTTATTGGTGATATTTTAGAATTAGGCACTTATAGCGATGATATTCATAAGCAAATAATAAATGATTTGATATCTAAAAAATGCATTGATGAACTTTTTATTATGGGCACATATTTTTCTAAACATAGCAGTATTCTAAAAAATCATAATATCAATTATTACATTTTTAATTCTTTAAATGAACTATCAGAAAAATTGATAACACATTTAAGAAAGGATACCGTAGTATTTATTAAAGCATCCCATGGATTTCATTTTGAAAATATCGTAAAAATGCTCTATTAAATACGAAAAACCGTAAATGCATCATGCGAAATACGCCCATAAATTGAGATTACTCTTAAAGTAAAATGATTATTTCCGAAATCTAGATTTAAATTCGATACTCTTGCCGTAGAACCAAAACCACCAGGAGGTGCTAATACTTCTTCAGTTCCCATAGGACCGTCCACTACAATACGCGATGCTGGAGCACTTGTCGGTAAAAAAGTAACCTGTACATATGCTGTCGGTAAAGATGTAGAAGGACCATAAAAAAGTGTAAAATATGTTGTTGTAATTTGCATATTATAATTGATGTTAGTAATTAATTCCGTATTTTTTCCGGTAACAGCACGTATAGAAACCGTAATAGGTCCACTATTAGAAACAGATAAAGATTCATTAATTGTGGCGGTTGTAGGATATTTAAAAGCATCATAAGAATATTTTTTTTCTTGATTTGAATAAACGATATGAGCATATCTTATACCCATTGGGTGCGAAATTTGGAAAGATAACGGAATTGCATCATTACTAATCATACTATTAGGTTCCGGATCTAAAAATTCTATCTTAGGACCATCATATATATCATTAAAAACGACATTACTTCGGAAATCATGAATAGCACATGAACTTAATATTAAAAGAAATATGACTTTATGCATTTTATATCCTATTTTACATAATATATTATAGCTTGTTTTTCGTGAAAAAGATAGTAAAAACAAAAAAATTTTACAAATTTTTATTTTTATATTATAATTATTCAATATCTTAATATTAAGGAGCGTTATATGAGAATTTTATTAACACTAATTCTTACTGTAGCTGCTTGCGGAAGTAAAAAGGATTCTGAGTCAGCAAAATCACCTTTATTATCAAAAAAGCTTAAAAATAGTTACTGGGAAATGCCTAGTTATCCAGCAGCTAATATTAAATTCAGTAGTGATGGAGTCACTGTGCAGTTGAATGAAAATTTTGCTATCTCTAATGGCCGAACTACAATTCTGGAAGAAGATAAAGATTTCATTGTTTTTAACGTTGATGACCAAACAAATAATTTAGTTGTTTCTGTCCTCATTAAAGATCCTAAAACTATTTCCACTGCAATTCAAAGCTCAGCTGGAGGTGATACTAGTTTTAGAGAACGCCACAATATATTAGCTCAAGAAATGGTAAAAAAATAAAAAAATGAATTATTTATCTATTTTTTTTATACTATTAATGACTGGTTGTATTTCAGAAAAAAAAATTAACAACATCTCTCTTCCTTTAATAGACCGCTTACAAAACACACGCTGGAAAGTTAAAGATCCTAAAAACGATTATGAAGTAATAATTCGTAACAAAAAAATTAAAATAAAACTTACTGGAATATTAGGATTTACAGAAACTCCTTATATACAAAGAGGCATAGATACTAATTTTTCCTTGCTCAGTATCTACGATAATACAGAATCAGCTCTTCTTATTGGGATAATGTCGATTGACCCACATACTATAAAATTATATGCATGGCCTTATACCTATGATATACCCATACAATCAGCTAAACAAATACTCAATGAAAATGGTCAAGTATTTCAACGAATCAAATAACTACTGAACAGGTATCACTTCTATCCTATCAGAAATTTTGACATTCAGATACTGCTGTATTGCCATTAACGTACCTGTAGATGCACTAGGACAGCCATTACAAGCTCCAAGATACTGAATAAATAACAATAAAGTACCATCCTCATCTTCTTTAAGATCAACAATTTCCATATCGCCACCATCTAAAACCAACATAGGACGTACTTCCTGATTTAATTTATCTTCTATTAAACGAAGTTTTTGCACAATACTTAATTCATCAAAATTTATTTCCTCACTCATAATACTTATCCTTGATTTTTTGCTGATGCGAGGAAGCACAAGAATTAAATTCTCGTGCTTTCGCCATCAATTCTTCTACAGATATACCGGGATCTTCTGCAATAATCTTATTTAAGACTTTTTGGATTGTATTTCCATTTTGGCATTCACATTTATGAGACTCACTCATAATTACCTCTACTTTTTATTCGCTTCTTCAATAAGACTATTAAGAGAAATTTCTTCTCCATTGGAACCATCAATGCACATTCCACAGATTGTACCGGCACTTGTTTTTTCCATCAATTCTTCAACAGTAATTCCAGGATTTGCATCTATCACATCCTGCAATTCTCCTAAAGTGGTCCCTAAACAAGTACATACCACATGATCTTTATCTGCCATAAACTACCTCCATAGTAATATTAATAATTTAGGATTTCAAAATCCATAATATTTTTAACCAAAACTACTTTAATTATAAAACAAAAGGCCAATTAAAATCAAGTAATTACACTTTTATTTTTACACAAGGAAATTTAGTAATTATATGCACTATTTGACGATACGTGTATAACAATATATTTATTTTATACAATGTCGCATAAACTTTTTCATTCATCAATGTCATGCAAAGTTTGATTTGAGTGTTATGAGAAGTTTAAAATGGCACTTTAAAACAGAACCCTTTTCTAGGTAGCAGGCTTACTCATCTGCTCCAGGAAAGAAAAGTCCCTCCCTGGAGCATGGGGGGCGTAATTGGTAATGACAAGCTCGGGAGCGTCGGGTTGTTTTTGGAGTTGGCGCGGCTGGAATATTTGGTGGAAATCTTTGTAAAGATCGCAGATGACGGAGTGATCTCCATTGGAATTTTTGAGCAGCTAGGAAAGCAGAACATGCTGTTCGACAACAACATTAATTCAAGTGTAGACGTTTTCGGCGCAGAAGTACAGA
>NZ_FOKY01000010.1 GCF_900112165.1 Brevinema andersonii | reverse complement strand
ATGACGTCACTGATGCATAGGCTCCGTCTTGATATTTCCACTCGATGCCTAATGCTTTGCTTTTTGTGCGACAAACCGATACCGCCGCTTCCGAGACGCCCATGCGTTCCGAGATTTCTTTCCCATTGTATCCTTTGGCGTGCAATTCTTTTGCAATGTTGATCTTTTCTATTGTTTTCTCATCCATGCATAAGTATAACTTCTTTCCACAGCCCTGCGGAGCAAAACACTGCAGATCTCATCTATCTTGATCCTTCTTTTAACTCTAATAGAATCTATAACCGTATCTACTCGACTGATACGGAACTTCCTGTACTGGAAGAAGCAATTGCTTTTTGTGATGTTTGGGGGCTTACGCAAGAAAAAGAAGATGATATCCAGGAATTTAATGAAACACTTATTAACGATGGAAATCAACAATTTTCCGATTTTTGGAGCACATGGGTTAATGTATTGAGATATCAAAATCCTAAGATTTTATCTTATCTCGTATTTATGGCTCAAAGATTATGGGTGATGAAGGCAAAGCTGAAAGATGGGGAAGCTTATTTCTGCACTGTGCTCCCGCAGCTAGCCATTATATTAAGATTATTTTAGATGGAATTTTCGGTCATAAAATTTTCGGAATGAGATTGTTTGGGGTTACAATAGGTTTTTACGAAATGCAAAATATCATTTTCCTAGGATGCATGATATTATTTTCTGGTATGGAAAAGGGAATACAAATTATTTTGATCTTCCTAGAGAGGAAAATTTTGAATTAGGTACACCATATTGAAAGGATACCATACAGTCGTTGATTTTGGTATTAAAAAACTGCTAATTTATGATAAAGGAAAATTAAAGCAATCAAAAGTAGATTTATCTAAGTATGATAAAATTGTTGATGTGGAGATTAAAGCACCTATAATAGGCTATGTTTGGAATATGCAATTTATTAATCCTGTATCACAAGAACGGCTTGGTTATCAGACGCAGAAACTTATAGCATTATTTGGAAAGGATTATTAAAGCCTGCACAAAAAGAAGTAGATGTAGTGTTGGATCCATTCTGGGGATGCGGCACGACGCTTGGTGCAGCTCAAAATCTTAATCGTAAATGAATTGGGGTAGACATATGTATGCTGTCGATAACACTTATGGAAGAACGATGAAAGAAAAATATTCTTTCTTAATAAAAACCAAGGATTATACCACTGATGATATGCCTGTTACTATCGAGCAGGTCAAAGAATTAATTTCAAAGTGTGAAAAAAGTAAAAATGAAGGGCGTTATCAATTCTAATATTGGGCTGTCGAAAAAGTTAGGGGATTCTCTTCTACTAAAAAAAGCTGGGACGGAGGAATTGACGGCTCTATTTATTTCTATAAAGATGACAAAAAGATGACAAAAAAATTGGGAAAGATGATCTTATCAGTCAAAAGCTACAAAAAACTCCAAGCCTCTTATATTCGTGATTTGGTTGGAACTATGGAAAATAATAAAGCGGAGATGGCAGGCTTGATTTGTTATGCGAAATCTACCAACCAAATGCTTACCGAGGCAAGAAAAGCAGGTCATTATTCTTTGTATGCCGGCTCATTTGGGAAATTGGGATATCCTAGAGTACAAATATTAATGGCAGAAGAGATATTGAATGGAAAAACATTTAATATCCTTCCTATCACAGTTAACTAAGAAAAGCAGTTAAAATATCCCCACCTATTTTAAAGTTGGGATATTTTTATTTTTTTCCGATTGACGGGATTAACACTTTAGTATATAGTAGTGTAGAAATGGTATCTAAGGACAGAAAATGAAGAAATTGATATTTTTAGGATTTTTTTTAACAGCTGCTTGTGCGGTACAGAAAGAATTGGCCAACGGGAATACTATAACACCTCCTGAATCTGAAAATGCCGGAACACTCCCAGATCCTTCTGCTCAAACTACCAGAGATGAGTGGATCCAGTTGGTGAGAGGAAAGACTGCTGGTGATCATACTTTTGATAATATTGGAAACTGGAATAGAGGATCAGTGGTAGTGTATAAATTTTGTGATGTAGCAAAAGGTCAAAATAAAGTGATTTATTCCATTCAAAACGGTTGTAGACTTTGAGTTAAAAGGCTCCACTTTGTTAGTTTTTGCTAATAATCAAGGGACCAGTGGTGTATCCCCATGGTCCTCATCCAACGATGTGTCCTTTGATTCAAATAATCCCGATGTTTATACCACTTACACAACCTTATATGTGTGGCGAGAAAACAATACATCTGCTCAAGGGCAAGAATGGGTTCAAAAATATAAAAATAAAACCTTAACATCTCAACAAAATAATGTAAAGCAATTTATTATTAATATTGATAATATGGTAGAACAAGGTCAAAGCAATCCTGCTTATCTTTTTTCTTATATTGATGATTCGGACCATTTATATTTTCGTACAGTTTCCTTTTTGTACAATAAATAGAATTCAAATCTTGAATTTAATTAGTTCTAAACGTTTTTTCGACACTGTAATTACTGTTTTTTAATGTCCACATTCACGTTTACGGATCGGTTTTTATTTTCTCTTAAAATCCTTATTTTTCCAGTACTAAACATAGATTTAATCAAAATTTAATTATTAAATCTCCAATGTCCGCGAGGACATGTTTATTTTTGCCTGCAAAACCTTGTTTTATTTATCCTTGTACAAATGCCATTTTACGCTTCGCATGACATCGGGTCTCACATCAAACTGCTCTTAACAATTATGTCTTTAATTTTATATTGTATAATATATTATCAGATTTGTTTTGAAGTAGTTTCTTTTTGAGAATAGATAGAAAAGTTTTTAAAGGAATTTTTTAAATATGTTGTGTAAAAATATTTATTGATTAGAATCGAGTACAGAAATTTATACTCATATACTATATGGAATTTTTCTTGCATAAATAGTGCATATTGCATATAATTTGTGGGAAAATATGATATTTAATAAAATAATATCTTTACAGTTGACTTTCTTTTTTTAATAATATATAATTAAAAGGTTCCGATATATATTGAGGATGATTGAAATTTCAGATAGGTAAACAGAAATTTTATTATTTCTTTATGAAAATAGGGGAGTTTTGTTATGACAAGAATGTTTCTTAAAGTGTTTGCTTTGATTTTGTTGTCGGGGTGTTCCTTGACCAAAAAAGAGGCTTTCAACTTAAAATACAATGAGAGGCGGGTGATTGATACATTCGAAAAAGTTCCATTGTATTCTATTAATTCAGATGGCTCTTTTAATTGTGACGATTATACAGTGTTTGAGTTTGACGGAGATTTATTAGTTGCGCAATTTGAACGCAGAGCAAAAACACATTATACTAGTACTGAAAAATACGCAGTTGAAATTATAGAGGATGTATCTCCACTTGAAGGTTTGTATCGTTTGCATGGTTCTGGCAGTTATGGCGGTAAATACGTAGGTATCACTGCTATTACCAATGGTGGTGGTTCTTATGCGAAATTAGCGTTAGGTGATGACAGGGAGGGATTGCTCGAACAATCTCGTGAGATTGTATACTGGCAATATGCAAGCTACCCTTTAGTTGGACGGGCTTTTAATTCTTTTACAAATAATGAAGTGATTGTTCGATTGAATGAAAACGATTTGAAATATCATGTTCAAACTACTACTAATGCTGTATTTAAAACAGATGCAAGTGGTACAGTTCCTGAAAAAATCTATTTTACTAATGTACAGCCTGACCCTGCAAATCCGCATGCTCCTACTAAAACAGAATTAGGTTCTGTGACTGTTACAGGTGTACAGCTTTTTCCTCCCTCTATTGAGGTTTATTCTCTCCAAGATGGAAAATTTTTTGGTATAGAATACCATACCAATACTCAATTAGAAAAATTGCAAATGAGATTCGCGCACGAATCTACTTTGGACGGTGTATTATCACATCTTCAAAAGCGTTCTGCTGATTATGATTGGGAAAGTGAAAAAACAGCTGATATTCCTCATAGAGTTTTATCTTTAGTTGCAGGAAATCCCATAGTGACACTGAGTCCATATTCAGCAAATCCTATTGGCAGTTCTACAACTCCCATAATAATTCAAGCAGCATATGATTGGGAAAATACTACCCAGTACGACTTTGATCTTGATTCTATGACAGCAGAAGTAATCACAGTGTATGATAAAATTACTAATGTAAGTGCTTATAAAGTAAGAATGATTTCTGATTTATCTGAAACTAAAGGAGTTATTCAGTTTACTGGCCGTGGTGTTTTAAATCAACAATATGGATTATTAGAGATTACTAACAAAGCTAGTTTAGCTGGGTATCTTGTTCTAGCAATGTCAGAAAATGATCTTACTGCAGCAGGAGCTGTGAAGGCTCCGGTTCAGGATAAAGTTATTGCACAGCAGCCTCATCGGGTTGTTATTGAAATGCAAAGACGAGGTAAATCTTGGGTTGGTGTTCAGGATTCAGGTATTTATTCTATGACTAACACAACAAACTGGACATTTGATTCCGAAAAATTACTAGTACAAGCAAAAATCATGACGAATACTACACCAAAGACTTCTACTTATAAGATAAAAATGCTTAATAATTTTTCGGATAATCGAGGATCATTTAAGCTTCTGACTACTACAGAGACTATTCCGGGATTGACTGCTGATACTGATAGTAAGGCTTTTGAAAATTATGTTTTGGCTGTGAAATTAGGTTCCGGTGTTGATAATGTGCGTGCTATGCTTGAAATTAATGAGAGTCAGGCTAAAGCTGAAGAACTGCTCGAAAAACGTGTAGTATGGAATCTTTATGAACAATCAGCTGTTCCTAGTGGTAATCGTATTATCAAAACTCTAGCGAGTATTAATCCTTGGATAAAATTATCATCATCGGGATATTATACAGAAACAGAAACAGAAGTATGGTGGTTTGATCCGGATGCTATGAGTGCAGTTGTAATGGAAATTTCCAATAATGGTGGTAACGTAACTACAAATGGAGCTAGTTATGAAGTAGAAATGGCTATTGATTTAGGAACAGTAGAGGGAGGATTTAAATTGAAAAATCCAACCCCAATTGACCAAGATTATCCAAATGTGACAACTCCAAATAATGCATTAATTTTGAACACTACTTTTCAAGATAAATTTATGTATGTACTTACAGGTACAGCAGTTAACGCAAGTAAAGCTTATATTGGTATAGGTGATACCATAGATGAGGCAAAGGCAAATAAGCCTTCAGTAAAAAATAATTATCATACCTTAGATAATGCACCTCTTTCTGCTATTACTATTGAAGCGGCTGTTGATAATGCTAAGAATAAAGGGCACAAATATGTTGCTTTACAAGCACCTGCAGCTGCAAGTACTGGTTCTTATTTACCTTATGATACTGAAGAATTTATTTTTAGTGCTGACCCTTTACAAGTTGAAATTACTGTTATTACTGCTGATAATACACGAAAGAAAGAAACTCATCCTATTCAAATTGTTCGAGCTATCAATAGTACAGAAGCGATTTTTAAATACTTAGGTACTGGTAGTTTGGCTGGTAAATTTGCTGGTTTTAGAGTTCAAGAAGCTTCAGGAAGTGTACCTGGTACCCATTTGATTATTACAAATGCTGATAGTTTGGCTGATGCAGAAAGTGAATTGCAAAAATTGAAAATAGCTAATCAATGGACTCATGATCTAAAAGAAGAAAGATTGGTTCCTGATACCAACTTCAATAATAATTTGGGGCCTTGGGGAGCTGTTGATTTAGCACTAGAATCTTCTGGAACTACTTATGATCATTTATTATATGATTATCATAATACAACTAATTTTACGTTTGATACTACTACGAAAACAATTAAAGTTGATTTAATAAATCGAGACATTACAAATAGTTCTACTTATGAATATGAAGTGATGTCGCAAGAGGAAGTTGTATCGCCTCAAAAACATACTACTATTGTAAGACTTACAGGTGATGGTGCTTGGAATACGAGATATTTAGGTGTAGAAAGATTGAGTCATATACTAGATAGTAAAGCCTTTAAATATAGTAAAATCATTATGAGTGATACTTATGGTGATACAGTAACGGCTTTAACCACTGCTGCAGCAAACTATTATGAAGTGTCTGCATTGGATTTTCCTAAAAATGCGATCCAGCGTGCAGATGGTGATGCGGCATCGGGAGCAATTGGTGATACTTTAGTAATGGTTGATGATAAAGGGATCTGGAATGCAGATAATACTCAAGAACTGCGATTTAGATCCAGCGATATGACTGTTAACATTTCTGATGTGGATGCAACAGGTACTCGTTCTCATCGATATAATATTATTGTTGAGAGAACTACTACTGCTCCTGTTAATGTTACAGACGAAGCAGAAGCAATATTATACTTGAAGTCTTTTGAAAATAATGACACAGCTAAACTACATAAGAAATTTGTTAAAATGAAAGTAGAAAGTGGTAGCACACCTAAAAAGGTTAGATTTGTTACTGCTGATAATAAATCTGATGTGGAAACTGCATTTACAGCATTGAATGGTCAACCAAATCAATGGAATTTTCAAGATAGAACGTCGACAGCTATTGATGTTAGAGTAATTGCAACTGCTGGGGATAAGATATGGACAAAATTAGCTTCTAATCTCTATTACTGGGATAGTGAACAGGTAGAACAATGGGCATTTGATGCAGCAATGAAGACGGTGCGAATTGTAAGTACGAATGGAAGCGTGATTAAGACTGAAAATTACCGTATTGGTATGAAAGAGTCGATATCGGCTACGGAAGGTATATTCTTATTGGCTGGTTCGACAGCTTCTGATACGATGTACAATGGTCACATGGCATATTTAGGGTTTGGTACAGGTGTGAATGACAGGGATGCGAACGGATTGTTGCTAACCACGTCTGTAGGCGATGAAGCTACGCGTATTGCACATTTGAAGTCGGAAGCACAGAAAATGAACGCGGCGCACAACTGGAATTTACGGGAAAAAAGTTTGGCAGAACTGTCTAACCGTGCGATTGCGAATGCTGCAAAAGTTGCTGAATGGCGTAGTTTGGAAGACAAGTCGACAGCAGGCACGTTGAAGTATGATAATAACAATTATACTTCGTTGAAAATTAGTGCTGATACGGCGAATAATAAATTGACAAATGTTGTGATTCAGAAAGTTGGTACAGGCGCGAAAGGGCCTATTACATTCCAGCATAAGATGCACCAGGATGTTTCGGATTATCGTGGAATATTCCAGCTTTATAACGGCAATGATGCTGAGTATACAAATAAATATATGGCTATTGAGCTTGGTACTGCGGTAAATGATCGATTATTGAAAGTAGGTATTGGAGATACGCCGTTGGATGCTCAGAATAAGTTGAATGAGCAGACAATCTGGAACTACATGGACAAAAATATGGCTGTAGCTGATGATCGTATTGTTCAAGAGGCTGTTAGTAGAGGATCGCATATATGGATCTCCTACAGAGACAATCCAGTTGTAGGGGCAGGAGATAATCCTTTATATACATCCGCAAATTCTACTAATTTGATGTTTATACGAGATAATCAAACATTGAAAATGCAATATATTACAACAACAGGCAGTGTAACGACAACATTAGAATTTGTTTACGGATACACGATGATAGAAGATGAATCCGCATTAAAAGGTGTATTTAAGTTATCAGGCTTTGGATCGTTTGCTGATATGTTTGTTGCAGGAGAATTAGGCACAGCAGGAACAAGTGAGTCAAATAGAGCGCGTATAGCATTTGGGACAGATACCGAAGAATCAAAACAAGCTTTGGCTGCAACAAATGCTCAAGATCTTTGGAATATTTTTGAACGAAAATCTTTACTATTAGGGGCTCAAGTTATTACTACTGCTCAAGCTAGAGCAACTTTAGTAAGCCTTGATGATAATGAATTGTATGATCCTAGAAATACGAAAGAATTCGTATTCAACAATGATCCTAGTGCACTTAATCCGTCTGTACAGGTAACGACACTTATTCGAGATGTTCCTGCACAATATCGCTATGATATTGAAATGTTAGAAGATACTTCTACTGATGAAGGTTATTTTAGACTGGATAATCAGGGATCACCTGATCATAATAAATTTTATGGATTGAAATTTAATTCGGGTTCCGGAGCACCAGATAAAGCTCAGTTGGTAGAAGGAACAAGCTTAGTTGATGTTAAAAATAAATTAGCAGCTTTAGGAAATAAATATACTGTAAGAGAAAAAACAACTGTTCCAAGTGCACTTAATTTTATTACCAAAGCTCAAGAAGCAGTTGAATTTGTTTCGCTTACCAGTAACAAAGTATATGTGCCCGTTCATACTGATACCATCAAATTTGATGAAGCCACTAGAACGATGAATGTTATTTCTTTGGACACAAATAAAGCAACATTATCACATAATTACTATTTGTTACTGGTTTCGAATACTACGGATACATCTGCTTGGTTCAATCTGAAATCTGATGGAACTACTGCAACTCATCCATGGCATGGTAAATATATTTATTTGACATCTACTGCAGTTGGCAATAAGATGGGAGAAATTAGAATGGGTATGGGTGATACAATGGCTGCAGCACAGAGTGATTATAATGATAACCATACAGTATCAGGTTATACTTATAGAGCTTATGAAAATGTTAAATGGGTACGGCGTGATGTCGTTGATATACCTTCTGATGTTTTAGAATTGCTAGTAAAAGATAATAAAACGATTGCGGCAGTACGAGGTGGTTACTATCATCCTAATGAAAATGAATCTTGGACATTTGATCCTACTCATAGAAAATTAACAATTAATGAGCGTGGATCGCGAACGGAAAGAGAAGCATACTTTATGATGGATTACAATAACACTACATCACTACATACAAGAATTAAAGTCAATGCGTATCCATCCATTATGACTACGGTTCCAGCTCAATATTTCCATATGATTCTTGATATACGTCCAGAATTCAGAAAGAAATATTTTGTAAAAATGAATTATGCTGCAGATGTTGATAGTGCAAGTAACGGTGCAGAACATTGGAAATTGCCTATTATGAGAAATAGAGATATTGCTATACTTTCAACACGTATTTTAACTAACATGGGTGCTGACATAGATTATCGTCCTATTGATGTTGACGGTCAACGTATAGCTGGTTATGGTTATAAGGTGGTTTCTATTAATTCCAATATGGGTGCTGTGGGTTCTGGCTCTGCAGATCCTACGGTCAGAGATAATCTACATATTGAAGTAGGTGATGCCCTTGTGACTGATACTATTAATAATAAACAGCAGTATGTCTCTGTAATCATGCAGGATTTAGGTGCAAATGATGCTGTTGTGATGTTGGAACGGCGAGATGGTGCGGATAATTCACCTTTGACGAATACTTTCCTTGCGATACGAAGGGGTGTAGATGCTGATGAAAAACGATTAAAAGTAGCATCAGGAGTCACTGCACAAGAAGCTTTAGATAATTTAGCAGTTTTAAATTATTGGAATTATATTGATAATAGTGTTTTGAATATAGATAACAATTTGATCACACTACTTTTTGCGACTGGAAAAACATGGGTTCAAACTCAAGGTTCTGCTTATAATGCCAATAATACAACAAACTGGATTTTTAATCCTACTGCTAGATCATTAAATATTTATTATATTAGTGGCAATGGTATGCAGACCAATACAGAAACATATGCCTATACAATGATTGAAAAAACTAGTGATACTGATGGAATTTTCCAATTAAGAGGTTACGGAGTTTATAATTATAAATTCGTCAAATTAACCCGAAATAATGCCAATGTCCGTTTTGCTGTAGGAACAACTATTGCCGCAGCAAAAGCATCTCATGCTGCTTTGACTACAGATAACTTGAAAGAACAATCAAGTATTATGCCTGGGCATCAGCTTATTACAAAAGCTATTGGATACGGATTATTAGCTGGACTCGACAGTAGAGGATTACATGATCCTCAGAATACTACCAATATGCAGTTCCAAAATAATAGTGGTGATTTGCAAGTAATTATTACAGAATATAGAAATGGAGTACCAATTCCAAATTCTTATGGTATTGAAATGATTCAAGATAGTCTTACAGATGGCAAGTTTATTCTACGTGGTTATGGTACCTTAGCTAATAAATTTGCACGTCTGAAGCATCTTGATGAAACAGCGAATCAGCAAACTGTGAGCTTTGTGTTTGGAGATACAGAGGATGTCGTGGATGCTGCACCAATGACTGAAAATACACATAGAAATAAAAATGGAATTCCTCAAGACCAAGGATTATTAGATAAAATAGTATTGCAGCAACCTTTTGTTTCTTTGACAGATAAAAAAGTATATGTGCCGACATCTTCTGATGAATTTTCAATTACTAAAATATCTGCTGTTAGTGGGGTATCAGCTGAAAATGTAGTTATGTCTGTGATCTCTGCTAATGGTTCTTCGAGTGCTTCTCATACTTATAATATGATCCAGGTTTCCAATAATACAACGACTGGAGAAGCAACGTATTACTTGAAAGGAACATCTTCTCATAAGCCTTGGGATGGTAAGTATGTGTTATTTGTTGTTGGTATTTGGGAATCTAATGATGTAGTGTCGTTGCGTATGGGTATGGGTGATACAATGGTGGCGATGACTAATGATTATAGTAATAACAAGATTGCTACAGGATTTACAGCACGTCGTTGGCAACAAGCGAAGTTTGTAAGAAAACGACAATATGCATCCGATGATGTGCTTCTTGAAATGATAAAGCAATCACCAACAATTAGTATCACTCGAGGCGGTTACAATGATGCTCGTGATATAGATGAATGGACATTTGATGTTCCTCAACGAAAAATTTCTATTAGAAAAGGTAACAGTTTTGGTTCAGGAAGTCCTATCACTACAAGTGAATATTATTTTGAAATCTATAAAAATGATGTTTCGAAGTTAGAAACGGGACTTTATTTGAATTCTTATGGAACAGGTGGTGGTGGTGTTGCAGCATATTCCTACTTCAAAATGAGTACGGAGCCCCATAGACGCGATAATTTTGTTTCAATGAACTATTCTGCTACTGAAAGTTTGGCTGCAGATATTGCTACGAATCAACAATTCGCGCTAACTCATCCTTTATGGAGAAATATATCAAAAGCAACTCTTAGTATGGCCACTTTAACTAATATGGTTCCTAATAGGCAATGGGTGCCAGTGAACGCTAGCGCTGCTATACAAGCAGGAACAGCATATATGTCAACCAATTTTGCAGCATATGCACATAATACTGCTCCGGGAGGTGCTTGGAGAGATAATTTATCACTCAGAGTACAACAAGTTAATACTAGTGGTGCTTGGCAAGGAAATTTTGATAGATATGTACCGGTACCTTATCAATATAATGGTCCTTATGATACTATCCTAATGCTTGAGCGTGTCACTAATGCGTTTCCAAATACTCATAAAGATAAATTTGTAGCTATTCGAGTAGGTACAGGTATCAATTCTTATACTGCCAAAATTGGATATGGAAATACATTACAGGATGCACTATCTCAAAGGGAAGCATTAACACATTGGAATTACAGGCCAATAGAAGGTACAGGAACAGTTGATGTTGAAAATTATTTGAGAGCAAATAGTAGATGGGGCGGAAGACCTTATTTAGATGGTGCACCAATCGGAGGTATGTGGGTTCAATATGAGAGTAGTACGGCACAGTATGGTACGTTAATAGGCATTCAAGGTCCTGGAGATCCTCAAGGTCAGCATATTCCATATCAATTGGAATTAGTATATAGATTTGATAATCCTGAATCGAACGGAGTCGTATTCAAATTGATCGGCTATGGACAGTATGGAGGTAAATTTATCCGCTTTAATAAAAAAACAGGAACAGCTGATGGATCTAGAATAAAAATGGTTTTAGGTAGTGATGAAGCTGGTGTTAATGCGTCATGGTCAGCAGCGCCAGCAAACAACTTTGAATCTGGTCTTAATGTGATTCCTTAAAATTGAACAATCTTATAAAAAGCCTCCTTTTAAGGGGGCTTTTTAATATAGTAAATTACACAACTTGACAAAATATCTATATTTTGATAGAATATTATGTTTTGTAATATATAAGGAATATTAATGATGTATGATATTATTTTTGTTGGTGCTGGTCAGTCTGCTGTCATGGGGGCTTATGAAGCTTTACATATTAATCCGAATCTGAAAATTCTGCTTATTGATAAAGGAATGATGTGGAATGAACGTATTGCTGCAGTAAGTTCAAAGGGAAAAACAACACTTTCTCCTATTGTGTATGGAGTTGGTGGTGCAGGGGCGTTCTCTGATTGTAAATTTAATCTGGATCACAGGGTGGGTGGCGATGTATTCACGGTAACCGGCAAGCAAAAAGTCAATGAAGTGATTAATTATATTGTCAATATTTATCGCAGCCTTGGTTGTGACGTAGTGCCAATCGGCAAACATATGAATGTTACTATGTCTGCCATTAAAAAATCATGCATTGAAAATCATGTGCAGTTGGTTGATACGTTAACGATGCATCTTGGTACAGACGGCGCTCGAGAATTATATACTGCTTTGATTCAGGAATTAGTTGATAAGAAAGTGCACTTTGCAACTAATTCTGAGTGGACAGACTTAGTAGTAGAAGAGGGAAATTTAGTGGGAGTCCGCTATATACAGAATGACCAAGAATTAATAGCATTATCCGATAAAATTATTATTGCTGTTGGGCGTAGTGGTGCCCAGAAAATGCAGGAAATTGCACGAAATCATAATATAGAATTTCTTCACGGTAGTGTTGATGTTGGTGTACGTGCTGAAATTCCTGATGTAGTAATGCAGGATATTAATCAAAATTTTTATGAAGCCAAAATGATTTATTATACCAAATGCTATAATGATAAAGTGCGTACTTTTTGCAGTAATCCTAGTGGTTTTATTGCTGTTGAAAAACATTCAGATGGTATCATTCTAGCGAACGGACATGCTTATAAGAATAAAAAATCACAAAATACTAATCTAGCGTTATTATGTACGCAAAATTTCACAGAACCTTTTAATGAACCATTCGAATATGCACGTTCGATTGCCCGGATGAGTGCTATGCTTACGGGAGGTAAAATTTTATGTCAGTCTTATGGAGATTTGAATAGAAAACGTCGTTCCACCGATGAACGGTTGTCTCATTTGAATGTTACTCCTACAACTAATGATTATGTTGCGGGAGATATTTCATTAGCATGTCCTAAACGCATTCTTGATAATATCATAGAATTTATTGAAGTGCATGGGAAAATCACTCCTGGATTCGCTTCAGCTGATTTACTTTTATATTTTCCGGAAATAAAGTTTAGAAGTGTGCGTCTTAAAATTGATGAACACATGCAAACTTCTTTGAAAGGTTTATATGTGGCCGGTGATAGTTCTGGTTATGGTAGTGGTTTGAATCAGGCAGCTGTTATGGGTATTTTAGCTGTACGGCATATTTTAGGAGACCAGTAATGTATCCATTAAAAATTGCTCCCGTATTCAAAAAAAAAATATGGGGAGGTAGGGCATTATTTAATCAGCTGAATAAGAAACTTCCTGATGAAGGTTTATATGGCGAAAGTTGGGAAGCAAGTGTTCATCCCAATGGTATGGGAGTGGTTCTTAATGGTAGCTTTTCAGGGTTATTGTTTGCAGATTTGTTAGCTGACTATGGAAAAGAAATTATTGGAGAACGTTTGTGGCAAAAATATAATGGTCAATTTCCTTTATTATTAAAATTTTTAGATATTAACGATAAATTATCGTTACAAGTACATCCTGATAATAATTATGCTTTAAAAATAGGTCAGTCTTTTGGTAAGGCTGAATGTTGGTATATCATTTCGGCAAGTCCAGATGCTAAAGTCGTGATGGGCATTAAAGAAGATATTAAATTTGAGTATTTTGCACAACAGGCAGTTGTGCAAAACTTTGAAGGATTATTTAATGAAATCCTAGTAAAAGATGGGGATTTAGTTGTGATCCCACCTGGCATGATCCATGGTACTCTAGCAGGGTCTTTGTTGATTTTTGAAATACAACAAAATTCAGATCTTACATATCGTATTTATGATTTTGATCGCTTAGACAATGGAATAAAGCGTACACTCCACTATCAAGAATCTTTGGAAAATATTAATTTTTCTTTGCGTCCGAATATCTGTAACTTTAAAAATAATAAAGGGCAAAAAATCCTTTTAGATTGGGAATATTTTTTGCTTTCTCAATTGGTTATTTCTGGTTCTTATTTTATTTCATCTATTGATGTATTGAGGTTCTATACATCAATAGAAGGTACTGTATCTGTGTCTTATAATAATAATACTTTTGTCTTGCATAAAGCAGAAGTATTGGTTCTTCCAGCATTTTGCAGCATTGATATTTATGGGGATGCTCTTTTGTTTGAGATTCTTCCTTATTAATTTAAAATAACTTTGTCTTTAATAGAGAAAATATCAACTATTCTGACAAACTAAAAGTCGTGGAGGATAATATGAGATTTTTATTTATAAGCACTACTGTGTTTATTTTTTTAGATCCCTGTATTTGCCGGCAATTTTCAACTACAATATATTCCACTTTCAGCTAATGAGATTAAAATAGATGTTTTGTATACGGGAGAAGCAACTGAAATAACATTACCGGGGCGGGGAAGAATCCTTTCTGTGCAAAATCAAGAAAATCTTAATTTTGGTAATGGTCAAATTCGTATAGGAATTAAAGTTGGGGATGAAGAAGCTGCTGGTAGGGAGTATTCTGTTCGTTTTTCTTATTCTCTTATTCTCTCTGGTGCAGGTACTGCTGGCTATCTCACTGAGAATTGGTTTCCTAAGATTAAAAAGCAGCCTGATTTGAATTACCATTTTAGTCTTGCAGAAGGAGTATCAAATATTCTTATTTTTCCTTACAGAACGAATGATATATCGTCCTATTATTTTACATAGTCTGATAATCCCAAACTGTTGAATATAAAATATACTTTAGAAAAATTTCAAGGTATGGTGCCTATCACTCTATATAAAGGCATGAATTTTAATATGACACCAGCTGATATTGATAAGATTTATCAATATTTTCAAGGAATTTTTGGAGATAATCATATTGGTGAAATAGTAGTAATTAATTCTTCGTTGTTAAGCACAGATAGTTCTATTGTAGATAATAAATTATATATTACAATACCTGGGCGTGTAACATTCAAGCAAATGCAACAAATCATAGCAAATGGATGGTCGCATATAAAAGAAAATCTTAGTCTGAGATTATTTAATATGTTTAAGGATGCGGTAATACGATTAAGTAAAATAGATTTAGAAATTCAATCAGGTAAAGCTCAAGAAAATCCAGGAATACATACTTATCTGCAGGATGATCCTGCTTATATTGTTGCAGTGACTCCTGCGGAATATTATCAAGAATTGATACGTAAAGGCTTTGAGAATAATACTGTATTGTATGTCGATGCAACTGGTATTATGAGTAATTATGGGCTTTTACATTTAGCTTGGTTTAATATGGGTCCGGAAGCTTTCTTAGCGGGTGTAAAAAATTATTTTACTCAAGAAGTGAAGTCAAATACTAACGAAACTATGCAGACTGAGACAAATAGTAACAATTTCGATACCGATTTAGTTGATTGGTCGATTATTATGCAAAATAAAGTTTCTGAACCTTTGTTTAGCTTATATACTAAGCAAGTTTTGCGTGAAAAAGGGTTAGTACCCGTGTTGGAATCTCATGGAAAAACAATCAGTCGTAATAGTGAATATATTCCTGATATTGAGATAGCTCAAAATAATGGCTCAACACAATTTATTAATTGGAATAATAAAAAGACTGCTGAATTAAATTTTGAACAAGGAAGTTATCAATTAGATCCAGAATATACCGTTCCTAGAAAAAAATATATTAATAGTTTTTTTCAGTTTTGATACGAATGAACAAATACAAAGAAGATTAGTATTAGCATTAGCAAATCGTACTAAAGGACCAGGAGAACAAAACTTACGGGATAACTTAGAAGTAATAAAAATCATAGCTGATGAAAACAATACTTTTGATATAGAGCCTGGGACTATTGTTATATCTCATGTGCTTTCAAATATTAATGGCAATCTAAAGGATGCTATAAAAGAGGGTATAATTGCTATTAATAATGGGTCTCCTGTACATATATTGCAACACGTATAAGAATTTAATAATTATAGGATTTTGAAATTATTGTGCCGTTTGTTGGAATATCTTTAGTATTGCGTATTTTATACAAAAATTCATCTTCATGAAAAGGGGTAACAGAAATAAATGTTTTAACCTGTTCTGGTGTTGCATGTTGTATAGCTCCCTGAATAGGTTGATGTACACCATAGTTTACTAATGATGAGTGATGATATCCCAAGTTATGGGTAAGTTCATGACCAATAATAACAGCCATTTGTACTATCTCTTGTTTAGTATAATCTGTGTCGTCTCTAAGCCAAATTGTGTGAGAAAATCCTCCTACTGTTGCTTCTGCAGCTACTCCTGCATCTAAAGACCTTTTTGCAATAGATACAGGAAAATTCATATGTCGAATTTCTTTTATTATTTCTTTGGGGTCTTTAGGAGTGGTACCGCTATTATCAAAAAATTTCTTTTTCATCATCTCTTCTTCGAAAACAGAACTGTTGATAGCAAAGGATAATAAGTCAAAGACATCTGCCAAAAAAAGACGTTCCGCGAAAGTGAAAGAACGTTTGTTGTCTATATTATTGATGCTGAGCAAAGTAACATTAAAAAATGGGTATTGTCTTTTGAAATCACTACTAGATGGTATCCAAAAGGTTCGTTTTTTCAAACAGCCATAGAATGATTGTCCTGTTGTACCAGTTAAATGTATGCTGCTTCTTAAAGTCATTAGTTTAATATATGGAGTAAAAAGGGTATTTCTATCATATCCATTAGCTGGCTTAACCGGCACATCAGTTGCTTTAACAAAGCCTGTATCTTGCAATGCACAACCATTATATAAAAAAAAACAAATAATAATTAATAATAACTTCATAATTACCTACTATTTTTCAAAAGTTATTAGAGATGCATCATAAGTTGTTGGTGCTTCTAGTCCTAATAAATTGCATAATGTAGATGCTACATTAGATA
The DNA here is from genome assembly GCF_900112165.1 of Brevinema andersonii. NCBI lineage: Bacteria > Pseudomonadati > Spirochaetota > Spirochaetia > Brevinematales > Brevinemataceae > Brevinema > Brevinema andersonii. The sequence continues at coordinate 19,035 of NZ_FOKY01000010.1, read as the reverse complement.
AGCCTGCCGGTTCGGGAATGGAAGATAATTTATATTCATTGTTGTAATTAGGATCATAAATGATAAATGGAACCGGTGCTAATGTATGTGCTGTATGAAGAATTTTATGTCCATTTTTGTCCAAAGACCACATAAGATCTGCGTTACCATGATCAGCTAGTACAATAAGGATTCCATTGGATTTTTTTACTGCTTCAAGAATTTGCCCAAGGCATTTGTCAGTGACTTCCAGTGATTCAACGACAGCTGAAAAATTGCCAGTATGACCTACCATGTCTCCATTTGGGAAGTTAATACGAATATGATCAAATTGTTTGGATTCAATAGCTTTTATGACTTCCTCTGTAATCTCGACAGCTTTCATGGCTGGTGCTTGGTCGAATGGGATATTATCAGATTTAATCTCGATATAACTCTCAAGGTTTTGGTTAATATATCCACTTCGATTGCCGTTCCAGAAATATGTAACATGTCCGAATTTTTGGGTTTCTGATATAGCCATGGTACGGATATTATTAGCTGCTAAGTATTCTCCTATAGGATGGTTGATGTGAGGAGGTTCAACTAAGAAAAGTTCGGGAATTTTAAGATCACCGTCATACTGCATCATACCAGCAAAAAGAACTTTAGGTCTATGTCCTCTATCAAAGTGTGAAAACTGATCTGACGTAAAAGCTTGTGAAATTTCTATAGCTCTATCTCCACGGTAATTGAATAGAATCACTGAATCATTATCTTTTATACAACCAATGGGATTATTTGTTTCGTCAACAATAACAAAAGGAGGATTATACTGATCATTTCGTTCTGGATCTTCTTGGTAGAAAGTTTGAATAGCTTCCTTTCCAGAATGAAATTTATGTTCAGCTTTACCATGAACATGAGCGTTCCAACCACGTTCAACCATCGGCCAATCTGCATTATATCGATCCATTGTAATAACCATGCGTCCTCCGCCTGACGCGATAGAGTAATCGTATCCATATTTGGTTTTTATGTTTTCAAATATTGTGTCAAGCTGATCTATATATTGAATCGCTGTTCTAGCGCCTACATCTCTTCCGTCAGTCATAGCATGGACTCGAACTTTTTGAATACCGTCTTTAGCGGCTTCTTCAATCATAGCAATAAGTTGTTTGATATGGGAATGCACTCCCCCATCCGAAAGCAAGCCGATAAAATGCAAGGTACTATTATTTTTTTTGACTTGATCAATCAATGCATGCCATGTATCGCTGGTGAAAATAGAACGATCTGCAATTGCTTCGTTGACACGTTTTGCGCCTTGTGCAAAAATACGGCCCGCTCCTAGTGCATTATGACCAACTTCGCTATTTCCCATATCGTCGTCAGTGGGCATTCCTACTGCTGTGCCATGAGCTTTGAGTAAGCGGTGAATTTCAGACTGCATCAAAGCATCAAAAACTGGCATATCGGCCTGCATAACAGCATTTCCTTCTAATTTTTCGCTTATTCCTACACCATCAAGCACAGCTAAAACAACCGGACCAGGACGATGAAATCCATTTTTATTAAGTTTAAGATTCATATTTTTCTCCTTAGTTAAAATTTAAGAGATAGCAAATATCTCAATAGTGTTAAATATATTATAATAAATAAATTATTTTTTTGCAATCGTTCTCTAAAAGCAGGAAATTTTTATTGTAACTTTTAGCAAATTCTGTATATAACTGAAAAATTTTCTTAGAAGAGTTATTTTTAAAGTAATCTTTTAAAATATACATAGAGTTTTCTTTTTGGAATAGATGATAAATTCACTGATTTCTTGAAAGGAACTGATTTATCTGTACGATTAGATTTCTCATCATATATAAAGTTTCATTAATATAGAATATTCTAAATATGCTATATTTTTTATATGAAGTTTTAATTTGATATCGGAAGTAAGAATTTCATGATGTTAGATATAGTACCTGCTACTGGAAGATACCTCTTTCCTTCTAAAAAATAGGGGCAAAAACTTGCCCCTATTGTTCTTTTATTTGTATTAGGAATATAATTATCCACTAACTTGATACCTTACCGTAAAGATCACCGGAACCTTGAGTTATTGCGGTGGATTCTGATAATTGTGAGTCATCGTCTACAAAAGAACTAGAGAGAATGACAGCCTCACTATGAGAGGATCTGTTTAAATGATCATAATGTAATAGAGCATATTTCCCACTGCTGCTACCACTGATAATACGGTACACAGCTTTTGTACCGCTCAGTGAGCGTACAAACTTGAGATTTCCACCGTATGCACTTGAACTGGCGGAATTGAGAATGATATCTCCTGTAAATATGTCAATAATTGCTTGATTGCTCAAGTCTTGATTCATAGAAGTGACATAAAGATCTTGTTTTTTGAAGTTTGCAATAAACGTTAAAGCATTCCCATCCAAGACTATACCACTACCGTTGCCATTATAGTCTTGAAAAAATTTGCAAGACGTCATGGCTAGAAATCCCAAAACCATCAAAGGGAGAGTGAGTAAACGCATAAGAAGCCTCCTATGAAATTAATATACTCATTATAGCTTATATCAATAGGAAATGTCAATATAATAATGCTTATAAAAACAGTATTATTTAAAATAATCTTCTATTATTTTCCAAGTTTGATTTAATTATTATTTTGTGCCTAATGTCATGTAAGGTCAAAATAATACTTTATAAAGATATTTCTTTTATTAACAGCTATTAACAGCAGATTTATAAGTTGCTAGATCTTTTTTTCAAAAAAGTATGGAGGTAGGATATTGCGTGAATGGCAGAATGGCTGCGGTTTGAAAGAAAATGAATCGCATATAATAAAAAGATCTATATAAGATATATTAATGAAATTCAGAAAGAATATTCATATTCTTTCAAATACTGTTCTTAAAAATTATACATAACTATAATTTTTATTTTTTTGAGATCATTGAATAATAGAATCTAAAATATTATCTAATTCTGTTAGACCATCATTCTCTGTTATCTTATTGTTAATTGTGAGCTCACTTTCATGATGCATTCGGGAGACAGCTGTTATTCCGTAGTTATAATTAATCTTGAACTCTACTTCAAAACTTCGTATATCTGCTGGAATTTTAGTTAAAATATAACTCGGATTAGTAATATCAGCCGCTTCGATATCAGGGAATTCATAAATAACAAAGTAACGAATATTTGTTTGATCTTGAGTATCCCATGTGAGTATCCTTTTATTATTAGAAATAGTTTCTTTGAAGTTAATAGGGGATTGTGGCGCTTTTAATGCTGATTTTGTGGGAATTAAAGTAGGATATGGATGAATATTGGAAATAATATCCTGTTTAATGCCTTTTGTATTATTGAGCATCCATTTGCTGCTGTAGTAAATAACACCATCGATTGCATCTTTTTTTCGGATGTATTCGACTTGTTTTTTGATAGAACTGAGCGGCCATTGCTGCTCGTGAAGCTTATAAACACCAATGCCGATATACAGATCAACTTGATTTTTTACAGCATTGGCCCACCAATCGACCAGCATATCAAATTCAGCATTTTTAGTGGTAAAATCCCAGTATATTTGAGGGGCAACATAATCGATCCATTTGTTTTCAATCCATTTCAAAATATCAGCAAAAAGATCATCATAATTCGTTTGGCCTGATTTAGTTTTAGAACCACGAGGATCAGTATCTTGGTTTCTCCAAACTCCAAATGGACTGATTCCGAATTTTACATAAGATTTTTCTTTTTTAATGGCTTCAGACATATTTTTTACGAACGTAGCTGTATTATTCCGGCGCCAATCATCTTTTGATTTAAATTTATTTTTGCCATATTTTTCCCATGATTTTTTGTCATTGAAGGGAACTAATTGATTATTTTTGAATACTTTATAAGGATAAAAATAATCGTCCATATGAATAACATCAATATCATAGTTTCGCACAATTTCCATCACTTCTTTCTGAATATAAGCTTGTACATTGGGATTTCCAGGGTCAAAGTAATAACGGCCATCATAATTAATAATCCAGTCAGAATTTTTGCGGGCTATATGATTTTTATCAAGAGAATCAAACGGTTCACCATTCAGAATTCTGAACGGATTAATCCAAACATGTGTTTCCAGAGCGCGTTTTTGAGCTTCTTCAATGAAAAATGCCAAAGGATCATAAAGAGGATCCTTACCTTGAATGCCTGTCAGATACCGCGACCAAGGTGATAGTTTTGAGCGGTAAAAAGAATCGGAAGTTGGTTTGATCTGTAGAATAGCCGCATTCATTTTCATATCTCGCAGGTTGTCTAAGTGTTTAATCAATTCTTGTTTTTGAATTTCGGGGGAAAGTCCTTTTTTTGATGGCCAATCAATATTGAATACAGTAGCAATCCAGACACCTCTGAATTCACGTTTAGGATGTGTTCCGTATGCCGGTGCCGAAACAAGTAGAATATATATTAATAATTTCTTCATTAAAAACCTGCCAAAAGATCAAACCTTTTTTATATTGACGGAAAAAAATGAGATTTCTTTATAATTGATTTCATCGAAAAATAATGTTATAATATGCGCAGATAGGAGGTACCGATGTTTGATCCAAAAAAAATAAAAGCGGTCGGAATAGATATCGATGGTACGCTGATTAATAGTCAAGAGATCTGCACTCCCAGAACCGAGACAACAATTAAGAATCTCATCAAGACTGGCCGAAAAATATTTATTGTCACGGGCAGAAGTACTCCTGCAGCTATTAGTTATGCACGGCAAATTGGTCTGGAAGATTATATGATTACATATAATGGTGCTTGTATCTATGATCTTAGGCAAAATAAAACAATTCGTACGATTACTGTAGACCTTCAAGAAGCAAAGGATGCAATCCATATTGCACGTACCAACAATTTACTGGTTTTGGCTTTTGCTGATGATATTTGTTACTATGAGCAAGAAAACGAAATTTTGCCTCAGTATCTCAAACGCCTTAACGGTCAAAAAATGGAAACGATGTTTGGATTTTTAGATAATGCTCCTATGGATCGCTTTGTGAAAATTTTACTGTTAGGTTATGAAAAAGAAGTTATGCAAGCTTATAAAGACTTAAAAGATCTGCATGATGAAAATATTTATGCTATTCTTACTACTCCAGGGTTTCGTGATCCAAAAAATCCTGACACTGCATTGACGTGTATTGAAGTTATGAATCGTAAGGTCAATAAGGGCAAAACATTAGAACATCTACTGGAACAACATGGTATTCGTATTCATGAAGCCTTAGCGTTTGGAGATGATAATAATGATATTGAAATGCTATCGATGGTAGGTTGGGGTGTTGCCATGGATAATGCGAAAGAAGCTGTAAAAATTTGCTCAAATGATATTACATTATCAAACGATCAAGATGGTGTTGCAGATTTTATTGAAAAAAAAATATTATTTTAACGAATCTTTTTTTTTGACTCTTTGACTTTATTTATTACGCCCTTCTTAATATGTTGGAGTCGGGAGGAAAGAGTTTGGAAAATACAAGAGAGCAAATTGTTCTCTTGTATTTTCGTTATTATTAAAAATTATATTTCAGCCCGAGCTCCTGTTGTTTGATTAAAGTCTACCATAAGGATTAAGCCTGCCCTTACTTGCAGGTCGTAAGGGTTTTTGTCAGGATAGAATGCCCAAGCATTAAAATCAGTATTAAAAATATTCCATTGCAATCTCGCCCATAAAGTAATGCCATTGCCTAAAATAAAATCTAACCGCGCATAGTGTTCCATAGGGACGCTTTCCTTGGAAGTGATGCCGCTAGTGTTGTAAAATAGTCCATTATTTACATAAAATTTCGAAAACCAACGAAAGGCAACATTTTTATGAAACTGAATAAAATACAACAACTCTAAAGAAGGGCTATCAATCCAGAATTTATCAATATTTCCATGGGATAGATTGATTTGATTTCCCGCAAGAAAAAATCCGAATCTAAATTCTGTTAAAAGAAAATGAGAGAAATTATCTTGAACAGGATTGGCAAAATCAGCGGTATATCGTAGTCGAAATTGTGCCCGTCCATCACTATTAAAATGAAGAGTAAACCATGGCGAAACATTTAAATAAGATTGGAAAACAAAATAATAACTTTCTTTTAATGAATGGCTATAAACAGTTCCAAAATTGTCATATCCAATAGAACCTCCAATTTCCATTCCGGCTCCCAGAGAAATCCAGTCATAATTGGGGATGGAAGCAGTATAATAAGCTTCCCAAGTTGCACTGTTTGCTTTCCAACGGGTAGCTGAATCTGTTTGTATTAAGTTACCTGTGTTGACATATGCTTCCATTCCAAACAAATTTAATGGTTTAGTATTCCTTTGCCATGCTGGTCTTGTATCCAAAATTCCGATTTCTTGAGAGTGGACGTGTGCTGAAAAGCAGCACAGAAAAATCATGCATGCTAATGCTTTTTTCATAGTTGTCCCCTTAATATTAATTTATCGGTTTATGTGATTAATATATCTGAATATACTGAAGATAAAAGGGGAATGTCAAATTTTGGATAAAAATTATTTAAGAGAAAGTGATTTTTTGATAATGCGTTCCAAGAATCTCAAGCATTCAAGATTTTCTTGGCAAATAGCTGTGATAATATCTAATTTTTCTGATTTATCAGATGAATCCTGTAATTCCAGTGCTTTTTGTACAGTATTCTGCATCGCAATCTCCAAAATGTGGGCTGTTTTTTGGTGCTCAGGATGCAATAAAATCGAATATAAGGTTTCCGTAGCGGTTTGGGCTTGCTGCAAATTTCTAGAAATTTGTGCTTTTTTGGCAATAATTAAATTTTTATGAGCAGTAGGAATAATTGTTTGCACTGATATTTTGAGGGAATTGAGTATCTCATAGAAAGCATTTTTTTGCCGTTTTTTCGGAGGTTGAATCACTCTTTTGAGAATAGGGGTGTTCAGCATAGAAAAAGCATCCTTCACCGTTCGGTGATCTGCTCCTTCAAGAAATGCTCCTTCTAAGCCAGCAATAATAACTTGTGCATTAGTTTGGGGTATTTCTTTGGAAAACCATTCACTAAACACTGAAAAACGCGCATCGGCAAGTACTTGATTTTGTTTCCGTCCTTTTATCAGCCGCGCATGTGAAGGATAAGTCGTTAAAGCATGCCTGGTATGTGCAGAATGAAATTTGTTAAAGTTGATCCGTGAAAATTCTGTTAAAATGTTTCCTTGACTGTGAATTTTTTTTTGAGTAAAGGATAAATCTTGACCTACTAAAATAATAGGATCAGCACCGATAACACGTGCAAAATCGAAAGCAGACGTCGAAACCGAGCCTCCTGATGCCAATAATCCACATGGTTTCCAGCAGTCCTGGAAAAGTTGATAGAAAGGCAAAGCTGCATCCATAAGAATAATTTGATGATTTTCATAATCAATAAAGGAACTTTCATGAACTCCTGGATCGGCAATAAGAATGTGTTGTTTGTCGGAACTATATCGTAAATAAAATGCATTTTTATCTTGCGGATCAACAGTAATAACAAAATCTACAGAAATATCCTCAGCTTCCAGCATAGGAAGTGCTGTATCACAGGCAATAAATACAGCATGATCTTTATGTTTTTTAAGGTAAGGGAGCGCTTCTGCAAGTGAAGGTCCTGCTCCGATGATCACTGCAGGCTGTCCTACAAAACTGTTTTTAAAATCTATCAGCTTAAGTGTTGAAAAATAGCGTGGCATGTTGCGGAATAGATTTTTGATCCATATTTTTCCAAAACGAATGAGTGTTGCATTACTGATTTCTTGTTGTGACAGCCGTGCAGCAACAATTTCTTTAGCTTGTTTCATTTCTTGTGGAAATAAATCCATGTACGGACGGTGAATCAAAAATCCTACATTTTTAAAGCGATTTTGTGCCATAAATTCTGAAAGAATCTGGCAATCTTGAATCAGAATTATATTTGGCTGTTTAAGCATATCTTTCAATTGCGGGAGTTTCTGCAATGCCTCATCAAAAATAATACTTTTAGGTTCGAAAATAAGGTAAAAGCGTTCAGAATTTTGTGGAATTTCATCTAAAATATAGCCCAAGCCTATGCCACCAATGAAAATTAAATCCGCATTAGAAGGAAGTTGCTTAAATAGCTTTTGAGCTTCAACTTGAGGTCTCATAGAATGTAGGCGTATTTCACGATTATGAGCGCATATAATAAAGTTATGCGAATTATCTGCGTTAAGTACAGATTTTATCGTCATTTTGAATCCTTCTCGTCACTGAGAATGCCTCCAGAAATTACCAGACCGAACGCTTTTTCTATAGGCATATCCAAAAATTTCACTTGTTTCCGTGGCACCGAGACAAACCAGCCTGTTGTCGGGATGGGTGTTGTTGGTACAAACACAGGTATATATTCTTGACCATTTTTCATGATAGCGGAGCTGTTATTTGCTGTTACGAAGCCGATAGCTAATGCTTTGGGGTTTGGGAAAGGCAGTAATACCGCTTTATTAAACCGTATTTCTTTTGATGGGTCGGATGAAAATGCTTGTACAATTTTCGCAACTGAAGAGTATACTGTGTTAAACATAGGGATGCTGTTGAAAAGTCTGTTGGATAAGGATTTAATCCATAATCCGAATGCGCTTTCTGCAAGAAATCCAATAAGAACCATACTTAAAAGCATGATAATAAGAATTAAAATGCTGGTGATAGCATTATAATAAGATGCTGGAATAAAATGGTGTAGGGAAACAGGTAAAAGTACTGTAAATGAGCGGATAAATCGGTATAATGAATTGAATACCCATGTAAAAATGGAAATTGTTCCAATGATAGGAGTTGAAAAGAGCAGCCCTTGAAAAAATAGTAGTTGCAAATGATTTTTTTTAACTGTCTTATGGATGGATAAGCTGGTAGGAGCAATATCTTGTTGTATCGAGCCTGCTGATAGAACAGTTGTTAATGCTTGTGCTGATGAAATGAGACAAGGTTCAACATCTGATTTTCGACAGGTTAGATAGAATCCTGAAGAAATAATAGGAGATGAAGGCAAATAAACAGTAAGCCAATTAGGTCCATCCTGCTCTCCGAAAAAATGATTGGCATTGTCCGACGTTACAAAGCCGATAGTTTTGGAATCTGCGGTAGGATAAGGTACAAGAACGCTTTCTGAAAGATTCACATTAATATCATGATCTTCATTTTTGAAAAATAATTCCGCTAATTTTTTTACTGTAGCATATACGGGACGAATTACTGTTGGCGACATAAGGAATTTGTCGATTAGGTTGTTAAACCATTTTCCTAAGAATGTTGAACCCCAAAATCCTAATATTATAATGAGTAAAAATACCAACAAGAGAAAACCTAAATCAACAATGCTATTGAAATAGGGAAATTCCCTCCATGAAAGTGGTACTAAATAGCTCATGTCAGGAATAAATTTCTTGATGAACGACCATAACCAATAGATAATGCCGATAGTGATACCTAGAGGTAGTACAAGTAAAAATCCATCTTGAAGTGCTCTGGTGAATTTTGTGGTTTTTTTAGGTTTCATGAGAATTTCCTTAAAATTATTTATTGTATCTAATTAATATTTGCGTAAAGTAATATGCGTCTTGTGATATCAGCAAAAAGCGGAGCTGAAACACCACCTCCTGAACGGGATTGTCCTTTTGGATTGTGGACGGCAGCAACGATCGCTAAGTGTGGATCTTCAACAGGTAAAAATCCGATAAATACGGTATTATTTTGACCAACGCTATATCCTTGATGTCCGGCGATCATACCGGTTCCAGTTTTCCCAGCAATACGGATGCCATCAATGGCTGCTAAATTTCCGGTACCACCTCTCATGACGACTTTTTCCAAGGCATATAAGAGTTCGCGTGCTTTTTGAGGATGCATAAGCTGTTGATATTCACGTTCAATGACAAGGGTTTCTTCGCCTACGTTGTTTTGGATGGAAGAGACAATAATCGGTGAAATAAATTCACCGCCACCTGCAATAACAGAAGCTGCAATGAGCAACTGCAAAGTAGTGACGCCAATCTCCTGACCTATTGCAATCATTGGTTTTGAAAGGCTGTTCCAACTTTGAACAGGATGTAAGATTCCTTTTTCAAGCCCAGTGAGTGGCAATTTTGGTTTTTGCCCGAAGCCCAGTTCAGAAAGCCATAAATAATAGTCATCAGCTCCGAATTTACTAGCTAGTCTCGCAAATGAAATATTTGCTGATTTTTGTATCATAACAGATAAGGGAATGTAGCCATAAGCTGGCTTTGAAAATATATAATTGCCTACTTTATAAGGGGTGTAATCATCGAATTTGGGCTCTGATGTTGAAGCAATACCTTGCTCCATAGCAAATGCTGCTGTGAAAATTTTCATTACAGACCCTGGTTCGTAGATATATGCTGTCGACAAAGCCTGACTTTGAGATTCACCTGCTTGTACTAAAGCAAGAATTTCGCGTTTTTTCAGGTCCATAATAGCAACACTTCCACTCTGCGCCTGAGAATCAACAACAGCTTTACTCAGTTCTTCATAAGCTATTCGTGAAATTTCAGCATCTAACGTTGAAGTGATATTAAGGCCTTGCTCTAACGAAGAATTAAGCGTATATTCTATGCCATATAAGCCGGCACTGTCGCGACCTAGAGTTCCAATGATAGCAGATAGAAAATCATACGGATAAAAACGTGATTCTTCTGAAGTAAGTCCTAATTCATCATTTCTGAGATAACCTTCATTTTTGAGGGCCCGAAGCAATGCTGTCACCGGAGCTGTAATAGATGGTGTCATATCTCGTTTCACATAAACAAAATTTCTGTCATTTTTATCAAATTGTGTCAGTTCGTTTTCTGAAAAATAGCCAGTAGAATGCAGGTAGTTTTTGATGTATATTTTAAGTTCATTTGGTATCCGTGCAGGTCTCGCAAAAAGCGAACGGCTAGATGAAATGCCTGCCAGCAAACGCCCACGTCTGTCATAAATGTTACCGCGCGGTACAAAAGAACGTGTATATGATGTTTTTAGCCTATCATCAGGGAAGATGGTGATTCGAAAAAGCCTTATACTAGCCAGCCCAAAACTAAAAAAAATACAGAAGGATAAAATACGAAAGCGTAATCTTTCATTCATAATGCATGATAATCCCAATTGAAATTCTTAGTATTATGACAGAAAATTTTATAAATTGCAAAAATTGCATAAATAAAAAAAATGTGCTAATATTATTTTAAAAAGTATCAATTATGGAGGTACCTATGAAATTTTTAGGTATTTTGATAAGTGTCGCGTTTTTAGGAGGTCCTATTATGCATGCTCAGTTAATACAACCTGTCAATCCCCAAAATCCCACAGCGCTTATTAAAACGTCGCTTGGCGAGATAACGGTCGAGCTTTTTGTCGACAAAAGTCCAGTTACAGCTAGTAATTTTATTAAATTAGCCAATAAAGGTTTTTATAACGGATTAATTTTTCATCGTGTGATTGATAATTTTATGATTCAAACCGGTGACCCAAACGGTAATGGTACGGGGGGTCCAGGCTATACAATAAGAGATGAATTTAGTAGCCGACTCAAACATTCTCAAGCTGGCGTATTATCAATGGCTAATGCAGGTCCAAATACTGGTGGCTCGCAATTTTTCATTACGTTGGCGCCAACCACTTGGCTCGACGGTAAGCATGCTATTTTTGGTCAAGTCATTAGGGGAATGGATATTGTCAGGAAAATTGGAAGAGTAAAAGTTGATCTTAATGACAGACCAATTCAGCCTGTTAAAATGGAAAAAGTTTTCATTATGGTACCAAAACAGCAACAAAGACAGCAGAAAAAAGTAGAAAAGTGAGGGCAAGTTTATTGCTCTTATTTTTATTCAAGTAATGCTTGACGATAATATAATAATAAGATATAATGATAAAATCTTAATATATACTTAAGAGGAATAAAATGTACTATTTGGATTTTGAAAATGAAATAAAAGAATTTGATGGGCTTTTGGCAGAGTTACGTGAATCTCCTGTTGTTGATATGCTAAAAGTTGAAGTCTTAGAAAAAAAACGTCAAGAACGCTTGCAGCAAATTTATGGAAATCTTACACCATGGCAAATTACACAAGTAGCACGACATCCTGAACGTCCTGGATTTTTGGATTATACCCAAGGCATGTTTCATGATTTTTTGGAATTCCATGGTGATCGTTATTTTGGTGATGATGGTGCTATTGTTACTGGTTGGGCAATGCTGGGTGATGAAAAAGTGATGTTGATTGGTCAGGAAAAAGGATTTGATATTGATTCGCGTTTGAAACGGAATTTCGGTATGCCTAATCCCGAAGGATATCGTAAAGCATTACGTGCTGCTAAGCTTGCACAAAAGTTTCGAAAGCCTATTATTACTTTTGTGGATACTCCCGGAGCATATCCTGGAATTGGTGCTGAAGAACGAGGTCAAGGTGAAGCAATCGCACGGAATCTTATGGAATTTTTCGGAATCAAAGTACCTATTATTTCTGTAATTATAGGAGAAGGTGGTAGTGGGGGAGCATTGGGTATTGCTGTTGCTGATAAGGTTTTATTGCTTGAAAACTCTATTTATTCAGTTATTTCTCCTGAATCTTGTGCTTCCATTCTATGGCATGATTCATCAAAGTCTACACAAGCTGCTGAAGCATTATGTTATACAGCTTCGCATCTCAAAAAATTTGGTATTGTTGATGGAGTAATTCAAGAGCCGTTAGGTGGTGCCCAACGATCCCATGAAGAAACAATGAACACCCTATCAAAACATCTATTAGACGATCTGGAAGTTCTAAAAAAGAAAAGTATTCCTAAATTGTTGCAGTCTCGCTATGATCGATTTAGAAAATTTGGTGTTTTTGAAGAAAAAGTATAAATTTTTAGGGTGTTTTTAGCGAAAAAGGAGAAAATTAATGAATGAGTTAGTTCAAAATTTAATAAAAATGGAAAATCATCATTCTTTGTTTGAAGATTTTATTAAAAATTTATCAGTACCTGTTGTTGAAACTTTTCTTAATAAAGGCAAAATTAATCCTATATCATTCAAAAAAAGCGATCATATATTAAATACGAAAGATCAAAGTGCAGTAGCGGAAGCCTTTCCTCAGAGCATTGCATTAAGTGAAAATAAAATTTTAGTTGCCGATTCTTTTATTAATGTAGAAAACCTTCGAGTTGCTGTATTGTTTTCTGGTGGTCCTGCGTCTGGTGGTCATAATATAGTTGTTGGTATAAAAAAAGCTTTAGGAGAAAAAAATACTCTTCTAGGCGTTAAGGCTGGTCCAAAAGGGCTATTAGCAGGTGATTTTTTTGAGTTAACAGATGAATTAGTACTACAAGTTGTTAATACAGGTGGTTTTGATCTTCTGGGATCTGATCGTACAAAAATAAAAACAGAAGAACAGTTTGAAAAAGTTAAAGAAGTGGTAAACCATTATCAATTAGATGCAATTATTATTGTTGGAGGTGATGATTCTAATACAAATGCTGCCATACTTGCTGAAATTTTGGCTCCTCAGAAAGTAGCTGTTATCGGAGTACCTAAAACCATAGATGGCGATCTTCAATTGGGAGATCTTTTACCAATATCATTTGGATTTGATACAGCTACAAAGATTTATTCGGAAATGGTAGGCAATATTTTACAGGATACAGCTTCTTCGTTGAAGTATTGGCATTTTGTTAAAATTATGGGTCGGGCGGCTAGTCATGTGGCATTAGAAACGGCTCTCCAGACGAAACCAGCATATACTATTATTTCCGAAGAGATAAAAGAAAAAAACAAATCACTCCAAACTGTTGTGAATGAAATTGCAGAAGTCATCATTAAGCGCGCAGGAAAAGGAATTAATCATGGTCTTGTGCTTATTCCTGAGGGATTTATAGAATTTATTCCAGAAATGAGGGTTCTGCTTTCGGAAATGGATCATACTATTGGGCATAATGTTGATGATTTTTCTCGAATGGATAAATCCCAGAAATATCAATTTATTATTGCTTCACTCAATCAGGAAAATATCAGTTTATATAAGAGTTTACCTCCTAATATTCAGGAGATGCTACTTTTGGATCGGGATTCTCATGGGAATTTACCTTTATCTCAGATTCCTACGGAAATGCTGGTTATAGAGATGGTATCAAGACGCATTTCCGAACAAAAAAAGATAATACCTCATTTAGAGTCGTTTAAATTCAATACGATGAACCATTTTTTTGGTTATGAAGGGCGTTGTGGGGCTCCTACGTTGTTTGATGCTGCTTATTGTTTAAATTTGGGGCTTGTGGCTGGATCACTTGCTTTGAGCAAGTATACAGGTTATATGGCAGCATTAACAGACCTTCAGCATGGAGGAAGAATCCAAGCTTTGCCACTCACAGGCTTGCTGAATATAGAAAGTAGGCATGGAAAAGATGAGTTTGTGATCGAAAAAGCATTAGTAAAACTAGACTCTCAGGCTTTTCTGTTTTTTGCAGAAAGACGAAATATCTGGGCAGAATCTGATGTTTTTTGTTCTCCTGGACCACGTCAATTATTAGGAATTACTGCTAAACAAGTTCCTATATCTGTTGCTTTGAATAGTGGCTATTCTGATTTATCATTTAATTTAGGGCAAGATATTCAGTTAAATTAAATCGAGGATCTGATGGCAATTACCCTTATATTAAAAAATAAAAGAAATAATGAAATAAAGATAGGGATTTTAGGATTTTCATGGACAACTCTTTTTTTTGGAGGATTTGTTCCATTAATCCGCGGAGACTTGAAAATGTTTCTGATTCTTTTAATTCTTTATATTACAATTAATTATAACACTCCTTTGATCTTTCAAAACAGTCATTTGATAAATTTTCAAATGTTATCTGTAATCTGGACATCTAATAACAGTTGGAATTTATTATATGGTTTTGTAGTGCATGTTTTAGGGGCATTTTTTTATAATAAAATATATACCCAACACCTTGTTAATCGTGGGTATGTTCCTATGAATGAAGAAGGGATAACACTCTTAAAAATTAAAGGAATTATGGTGCACTGATGGGACTAGCCTCAATAACATTGATTACAAGCGAATCAATTCCAAGAATAGGCTTATCAAAAAAAATCGATTGTTCTGTTAATTTAGGAGAATTTAATTCTGATCCTTTAGTATTTCTGGTCTTAAAAAGAGAACGGCGAGAGATAGGAATATTTTCTAAAATGCTGTTTCCTATACTACTGGCATTTTGTGTGTCGATTAATACTATTTTAAATTCTTCTGTTAGAATAGGTTTCTGTAATTCTTGAATCAGTTTTTGTTCTGTTTTTATTGCCTGAGATTCTGAAAATGTGTTATTAATTTCTGTTTCAATAGAGATTCCGCTTCCAATTAAAATAGTATACTGGCCACTCTTCAAATTTTGTGGCAACTTAAAACTCACATTAGTGAAAAAAGTGTCACCTTGAGGCTCTGATAAGGTAGTGCGAATATAAATGGTATCTCCAGGAAGAAATTCATAGCGATTTAATTTGCTGTTGTGCGTATAGTAGTGACTATAAGGCTGATCTTCAATGTCTACAGTTAATGTAATTTTTTCAGGAACTAAATGGGTAATGGGATTATTCCATAAAATGGATACATAGTCTTTCCAGAATCCTTTAATAGAAATAGGATCGTAAATAGTATTTTTTACCCATAATGCAGTATTGGTAACAGATTTTTTATTAGTAAATTCCATATTCCAAGATAATTTTATTCTTTTTTCTATGTTGGTTCCTAACTCTCGATTTAAAATCGAGCCAATTCCTTCACTAAGCAACACAGGTAAATATTTTTGCGATTGAGAGATGTTAATATTGTAGGTATTAGTATAATAAGAATTTCGAAAACTGATAGATACAGGAGTCATAGGAGCATAGCGGTCAAAGCGGCCGTATACTGATGATAAGCCATCAAAAACAGTAGCTCCAATAGTTTCTTGAGCAGCTCCCAATTTGAATGATAACTCCGTACTTGCAATAATGTCATAAATTTTGGCTTTCGCTAGAGGTAATGTTATTGGTCCCCATTGTTCCATAGGATGACCATAAATATATACATCTTCACCATTTACATAGGTTACTGTACCTATAGATGCAAGATTAATATCTCCATCAATTAGTTTAATAGCAACAGAATCTCCTGGCTTTAAGGGGACGTTGTTATTTAAGCGAGATGACTTTACCGGTATGTTTAATTCTACACCGGAAATAGGAGCAGTTGCAATGTTTTGAACAGCATAAAGCAATTCCGGATCATCCAATCCTGTCAGTGACCAGGCACTTTTTATGGGATTGATAGAATTATTATTTCCATTGATTGGAATAACTACCCCGCGCTTTTTGTCAGAAAGCATATCTTGTATAGGTACGACACCTGCCATTAATTCTCTAGCGTTAGCCCATGTGTAAGCTAGTGCTCCTACGAGTTTGTCGTCTACGTAAACCGGGCTTCCACTCATGCCAGCAGCAACACGAGTACGTTCTATTTTGTCTCCGGAGAGCTTTACAAGAATTAAGCCTGCTTTTGCCATACGATTGGGCATATAATCAATGATTTCAAGATCAATTTTTTCTGGTTCGGTGCCTTGAAAAACGGTTAATGCGTAGCCTTTGGAGCCGGGTTTTAAGTCTTCTACTTTATAAAATTCCTGACCGAAAACAATTCCGGAAACGAAAATAATAGACCAAAAAAAGTATTTCATAAGTTCCTCTTAATTAAAGTTTAATTGAAAGCCACCTGTGGCCTGAATACCGCCAGCTGGAGCACCAACACGATAGAATATAGGTTGATTAAGGGTATTTTCTAATTCAAGTGTTAGGGTTGCTATCTTTTTAATTTTTTGGCTAAGTTTGAAATTTAAAAGCAGCACGTTATTGGAAAATTCTTTATCTAAGATGCGTGGTGATAGTATTTTAAAACTCGTTTCAAACCAAAAGCCTATCGGCTTGTAACCTAATCCTGATGTTAAATCAAATATATGCTGACTGTATAAAAGCCATGTTTTTGGGAAGTTTTCCCAAGAGTATACAAAAGATAAATCAAAAATATCTGGATAGCGTGTACTTACTGATATTCCTGATCCCAAAATATTAATTTTTCCATTTTCAGAAAAAAGATATAAATTTTCTGTATAATCATAGGAATATAAACGTTTCGTGAAATAACAATCTGATTTAAAATAGCCATTAATCTCAAAAAATGATGAAGCATTAATTGTTGTTGAAATTTGATAAATCCATTTTGTTTCAGGTGTTTTGTTGTAAGAATATAATTGAATTTCTGATGCTAGTAATTGGGCGCTGAGTGGCGAATATTGTCCGCTCATGCTAGCAGAAATATGGAAGATTTCACCATAATTATAGCTTAAAGATACTTCCGGCCAGCCAAAAAATTTATGAACATTTGAAGGAACAAAAGTACCTCCTAATTTTAGGATGAGATCTTTGGTAAGATTAAATTCTGTTAATAGTGTAATATAACCGATATCTTGATGTGTGGTTTTATCAATATAGTTAAATTCATAAACAAGATCAGCTTTGAAAATATTCCAATCAGTAAAACTGGCTTGATAAGTGCTGTGAAGAATCAGATCACTAAGAAATTGTTTTTGCAAAGTATTTCCTTGATCTGTTTGGAAATTTTGCAAGTAGAATTGTGATTTTATACCCGTATCAATAAAAGATTTATTATTGATCCAATATTTGATTTCAAAAGAGATCGGTAAAAAATGAGAAAATTGATTTTTGTCAGAACCGAAAAAAGAAATTTTTTTTTGTTGATATGAGATAGTCCCTTTGAAAAAAGTGTATGGTAAGTTGTAACTAAATTCACTGAAAAAATTGTTCTGATAACGCGCGCTATGGAGATAGGGAACATTGTTGATAGATAAATGATGACGTATTAAATTGTCATAAGAAATTTTATAGAAAAAATTATTGGTCAATCTTTGCAATAAAGCATTGATTTTCATGGTGTTGAATGAACCGTATAAAAATTTTATTGTTGAAAAATTTTGTTTTTGTGTATGATATATACTGCGGGATAATCCACTTGTTAGACTATTTGCGGTTAATTCTTCCCAATACACTTTTTGGAATTCAGGATTTCTATCATTAAGAAGCGCATCTTCTGTATCCACTGTATTGATGGAACTATTATCAACAATAGAAAAATCAATGTCCGGAAGAATAATATTATCAGAATCCTGAGTTTGAGTGTATATCAAGTTAGGGAAAAAACAAAAAGCAGTAAAAAAAAATAACTTTTTAAAAGTCAAAGAAGTCATCCTTTTCAAATTCTGAGTTATTATAACATTTTTTTTTCCTATTTTCAAGCGAAGCTCTTTTTCCTAGGGAGTTAAGGGAAGTTTAGTTTGGTACTGTTATAAGTGTTATTTAGTGACACTGTAAAGCTGAAAATCTACAATAATTTAAAATTCAAATCGCGGATATCTGAGGCTTGAGAAGCTATATCTTGCTGAACGTTCTGTATCAAAATTGAATCTAGATATAAATAATTTTGTAATTTTTATAATTTGAATTCTACTGTCATGCGAAATTTGCTTTAAGACTTTGAAGAATTCTTTTCTGGATATTAGTTTTATGAGGAAGATCTGGTACTTGATGAAATAAATCCTCCCCGAGTATTTCGGGAAGGGGTGTTGGTTAAAAATTTTCCTTAGAAATTTGAATAGAAATAGAAAGTAACATATTTGGGCAAGTCATTATCATGAAACATGGCAGCATAATAACTGACTTTAAGAAGAACCCAATCCGGTTCTGCATTCGGATCTAATTTATTTATTGGGGATATGAGGTTGTCTCTGCTGCTTCGTAACATTATATGTATAATAACATCATTCCAGCCTGTTAGCTTTCTGTCTGCCCTAAAAATTCCATTTTCTAATCTATGTCCTTTGAAAGATTGATACGTTGCAGAAATATCAGGCATTCATCTTCATTAACTTTAATGATTGAGATACTTAGATTTATTAGTTTCAAGATGGCG